>JAKLLJ010000016.1 GCA_023150215.1 Thauera sp.
GTGCGCTTCAAGGGCACGATGCAGCCGGGCGTCACCCTGCGTGACCTGGTCAACGCCATCCCGCTGTACGCCATCCGCCAGGGCCTGCTGACCGTCGAGAAGAAGGGCAAGAAGAACATCTTCTCCGGCCGCATCCTCGAGATCGAAGGCCTGCCCGATCTGAAGGTGGAACAAGCCTTCGAGCTCACCGACGCCTCGGCCGAGCGCTCCGCCGCCGGCTGCACGGTCCACCTCAACAAGGCGCCGATCGTCGAGTACATGAACTCGAACATCACCCTGATGAAGTGGATGATCGCCAACGGCTACGAAGACAAGCGCACCCTGGGCCGCCGCATCAAGGCCATGGAACAGTGGATCGCCAGCGGCGAGCTGCTGGCGGGCGACGCCGATGCCGACTACGCCGCCGTGATCGAGATCGATCTCGCCGACATCAAGGAGCCGATCGTCGCCTGCCCGAACGACCCGGACGACGTCAAGCTGCTCTCCGAAGTCGCCGGCGACAAGATCGACGAAGTCTTCATCGGCTCGTGCATGACCAACATCGGCCACTTCCGCGCCGCCGGCAAGGTGCTGGACGGCAAGACCGACATCCCGACCCGCCTGTGGATCGCCCCGCCCACCAAGATGGACGCGATGGTCCTCAACGAGGAAGGCTACTACGGTGTGCTCGGCAAGTCCGGCGCCCGCATGGAGATGCCGGGCTGCTCGCTGTGCATGGGCAACCAGGCGCAGATCCGCAAGGGCAGCACCGCGATGTCGACCTCGACGCGCAACTTCCCCAACCGTCTCGGCATCGACACCCGCGTCTATCTGGGCTCCGCCGAGCTGGCCGCGGTGTGCGCGCTGATGGGCAAGATCCCGACCGTGCAGGAGTACATGGCGCAGGTGGAGGTGGTGAACAAGAAGGCCGCCGACATCTACCGCTACATGAACTTCGACCAGATCGAGGAGTTCCGCTCGGTCGCGGACACGGTGGAAGTTTGAGTCGGTAAATCGCTGGAAGGCTGGACGGCCGGGAGGCCGTCTCGCCCGAGAACCCCTCGTCAGCGTCTGGCGGGGGGTTTTGCTTTAGGTGGGGCAGACGATCCCGGATTTCTCGAGCCCCATTATCCGAAGGGGCGAGCAAACCGGCGCAAGAGCCGTGACGGCAACTGTCCGTCGTCTTGGGCTTGCCCGCGTATCGACCGCTCGCCACCGCCGCGTTCGACGTACTGCGGTAGAGTTCGGCATGAATCACGATCCTGGCGTACGCACGATGAACCCCGCCCGCATCATCGATGAGCACTCCCCGGCCAACATCCCGATTCCGGACGAACAGGCAGCCGAGACCTGCTTGACGTGGCCCGTGGCGGAGCGTCGTGTAGCGCAATGGTTCGAAGAGAACCGCGCCGCGCTCGACAGCTCGAATGCATATGTCGAGAATCATGGCTGGCCGCTCGCGCCGTTTCGGAGCTTCTGATGGCGCGCTTCGACGTCTGCCGAAACGGCGCGGGCGCGGGCGAGGGCTTTCTGCTCGAACATGACACTGCCTGACGGTCTCTACGACCAACTGCTCACCGATGCCCTTCGTGACGCCGTCACTCGCACGACGGACGAGCGCACCCACAGCCTCCAGCCCCTCACCGCCGAAGACGCGCCCGAGCGCCTCGCAGACGCGCTCGCCGCCCAACTCTCTCGCATCCTCGACGACCTTCACGGTGACGGCGCCGACAAGCTCCGCCAACAGCTCGACCTCGTCAACTTCCTCCTCGTCAGCCTGAGGCAGCGCCTCGGCAAGCGCGCGGGCGATGCCGAGACGCTGTCCGCGCCGCCCCAGATTCTCCAGTCCATCCACCAGCGCTCGCCCAAGCCGGCCATTCCGGAAACCGGCCTGGCCTTCCCCTGGCTTTTTACCGCCGGCAAGGGCACGCCCTCGCTGCTGACCGAGCTGCGCCGTGAGCTGGCGGCCTGCGATCAGGTCGACATCCTGGTGAGCTTCATCACCCATTCCGGCGTGCGCAAGCTGCTCGACATCCTGCAGTCGATCACCGCCGTTGGGCCGGACGGCAAGCCGCGCACGCGCCTGCGCGTGCTGACCACCACCTATACCGGCGCCACCGAGGTCCGTGCGCTGGACGAACTCGCCCGGCTGCCGGGCTGTGAGATCCGCGTGTCGCTGGATGGCCGCCGCACCCGGCTGCATGCCAAGGCCTGGCTGTTCCGCCGCCGCACCGGTTTCGGCTCCGCCTACGTGGGCAGCGCCAACCTGTCGGGCGCCGCCTTGATGGGCGGGCTGGAATGGACGGTGAAGTTCACCGAGCGCGGGCAGACCGATCTGTTCGAGCGTGCCAGCGCGCACTTCGAGACGCTGTGGGAAGACAGCGAATTCCAGGGCTACGACCCGGCCAACCCGGCGCATCGCAAGGCGCTGGGCGAGGCGCTCAAGCGCGAGTCGGGGGACGAGCTGATCGCGCGCCCGACCTATTTCGACCTCGAGCCGAAGGCCTATCAGCAGGAGATGCTGGATCAACTGCAGCTCGAGCGCGATCACGGCCGCTGGCGCAACCTGGTCGTCGCCGCCACTGGCACCGGCAAGACGGTGGTGGCGGCCTTCGACTACAAGCGGCTCTGCCAGCAGGCCGGCGGGCGACCGCGGCTGCTGTTCGTGGCGCACCGCGAGGAGATCCTCAAGCAGGCGCTGCGCACCTACCGCGAGGTGTTGCGCGACCACGCCTTTGGCGAGGTGCTGGTGGGCGGCGCGCAGCCCGAGTACTTCGACCATCTGTTTGCCACCATCGACAGCGTGTCCGTGCGCGAGCTGGTGTCACGCTGCGGGGTGTCGCACTGGCATGCCGTGGTGGTCGACGAGTGCCATCGCCTTGCGGCGGATCGCTTCGATGCATTCGTGAGCGCCGTGCGCCCGCGCGTGCTGCTCGGCCTGACCGCGACGCCGGAGCGCAGCGACGGCGCGCGCCCGAGCTGCTCGCACGGGGCGAGGTCGCTGCGCTGGTGACCTGCGATCTGTACAACGAGGGCGTCGACCTGCCGCTGGTCGATACCCTGCTGCTCCTGCGTCCGACGCAGAGCCCGGTGCTCTTTCAGCAGCAGATTGGCCGCGGCCTGCGTCTGGCCAAGGGCAAAGAGAGCTGCCTGATCCTCGATTTCGTCGGTCGGCACCGCGAGGAATTCCGATTCGATCGGTTACTGTCGACGCTCACCGGGTTGTCGCGGGCGCAGTTGATCGAGGCGGTGGACAAGGGCTTCGGCCTGCTACCGCCGGGTTGCCACATCCACCTGCAGCGCCAGACCCGCGAGCAGGTCCTGCGCAGCCTGCGCAAGCTGGTGCAGCAGAACTGGCGGCGGTTGAGGACGGAGCTGCAGGCCTACGCCGCCTTGCGCGGACGGACCGACGTCCGGCTCGCCCGCTTCCTCGCCGAGCAGGCGATCGAGCTGGACGACCTCTATCGCAGCAGCGGGCGCTCCGGCTGGACCAATCTCAAGTGCGACGCAGGCTTGCTGAGCACGTCCGCGGGCAGCGAGGACGACTACTTCGGGCGCCGCTTCGGCGATCTGCTGCACATCGACGATCCGGTGCGGAGCGATCTGTTGTGCTCGCTGCGTGAGCCGGACGCGGCCTACCGGGTGCGGGACGAGCGCGATCGGCGCTTGCTGCAGATGCTCGCCTACCAGGTCGATGCGCAGCAGCACCAGAAGGGCAGCGGCGAGGATTTCCTGCAGCGGCTGCAGCATCACCCCGAGCATGCGGCGGAGCTTGCCGAGTTGGGCGAGGTCTTGCAGGCACGCAGCAGCTTGCGGGCGCAGGCTGTGCCGGGACTGGAGGATGTGCCGCTCAGCCTGCACGCGGCCTACGGCATCCGCGAGATTCTGACCGCGCTCGGCTGGCTGAGTCCGAGCCGGCGCACGCCGTTCCAGGCCGGCGTCCTCGCGCTGCATGAGCGCAAGGTGGAGTTGCTGTTCGTGACGCTGGACAAGCGCGAGGGCTACCACGAGCGCATCGCGTACCGGGACTACGCGATCAGCCCCGAGCTGTTCCACTGGCAGTCGCAGAACGCGGCGGGGCCGCAGACGCCTACGGGGCGGCGCTATCTGGAGAGTCCGGGGAACGGATGGGGCTTTCAGCTCTTCGTGCGCACGGCCAAGGGGACGCCGTACCGCGCCTGCGGGCCCGTGACGCTGGAGCGAGCAGAGGGGGCGAAGCCGATGAGCATCCACTGGCGGCTGGGCGTGACCTTGCCGGGGCGCCTGTTCAGGGAGTTCAGCATCTTGCGGGGGGCGTGAGCGGGAGGTCGCGGGCGTTTGCGCGTGGGGTTCGCGCCTTCATGCGTTTCGTGCGGAGCTGGCGCGGCTCGAGGACGAGGGCGTGCGGGTGCGAAGGTCGATTCCGTCGTCCTGCTATTGCTGTGCCGCACCGTGCGACGCCTTTCCGCCGGCATTCGATGCAGCGTTGACAGTGCGGAATCGTGCGCGCTATAAAAACACGCGTTCCGCAGGTCATCCCGCATCCCGTGGCGATTTCCGAGTGTTGACCAGCCACGGCTTTTGTCTCGTTGCAGTTCAAATCCGGAGGGGTCAAGTGAATAAACAGGAACTGGTTGCAAGCATCGCCGAGAAGGCCGGCATGACCAAGGCAGACGCTTCGCGCGCATTGGACGCGACCGTTGCCGCGGTGACCGAGGCCCTCCGACAGAACGAAACGGTTACCCTGGTCGGCTTCGGCTCCTTTTATGTTGGCGAACGCGCTGCTCGCACCGGGCGAAATCCCCGCACCGGAAAGGACATCGAGATCGATGCGGCCAAGGTTCCGAAATTCCGCGCTGGCAAAGGTCTCAAAAATTCAGTAAACTAATCGACTTTTCTGCTTCGGCCCGCGCGCCGGAGTGAGCGCGGGTGCTTAGCTCAGTCGGTAGAGCGTCGCCCTTACAAGGCGAATGTCGGCGGTTCGACCCCGTCAGCACCCACCAAAATCCCGAAAGGCCCGGAGCGTTTGTTCCGGGCTTTTTGCATGGTGCATTCGGTTGGCGGAGCGGCGTTCATGCGAAGTTCGCGGCTTCCGCCGCTCCTACAGGGGAAGTGCCGCGTTCGTTCGGGGGGCGGGGCGGGGGCGCTGTAGGAGCGGCGGAAGCCGCGAGCTTTTGCGGCGCGTTTGCATCCGCCCACCCCCTATTCCCGTGTACACCACGGATCCAGTTTAAAATATCAACTCTTGATGTAATCGCGTGGCTGCGGTCGTGGTCGCCGCAGGGTGGTGCTGCGGTGCATGGGGCCCGCACGCGACTGGAGCCGCGCGATGTCTCTGAGCAGATTGTTTTCCCTTCCGGCCGCCTTGTCCGCCGGCCGGCGCGAGATCGTGCTCGGCACGCTCGGGGTCGCGGTCGGGGTGGGATGCACCGAGTGGATCAGCCGCCAGGTGCTGGGCGCGGTGATCCCGTGGTTCATCATCCCGATGGGGGCTTCGGCGGTGCTGTTGTTCTGCGTACCGGCCAGCCCGCTGGCGCAGCCGTGGCCGAGCATCGCCGGCAACCTGGTGTCGGCACTGATCGGGGTGGCGTGCTACCGCTGGCTGGGGGAGACCGCCCCGGCGCTTGCGCTCGCGGGCTGCCTCGCCGTCGGCGCGATGTTCCTGCTGCGCTGCCTGCATCCGCCCGGCGGCGCGGTGGCGCTCACGGCGGTGCTGGGCGGTGCGCCGGTGCACGAGCTGGGCTACGCTTTCGCGCTGGTTCCGGTGACCGCCAACACGGTCGCGATGCTGGTCCTCGCCTTCCTGTTCAACAATGCGGTCGGGCGGCGCTATCCCCATCTGGCGCAGGTGCGCGCGCAGCCGCATGGCACGCTCGATCCGGTGCCGAGCCAGCGCGTGGGCTTCAGTGCGGCCGACCTGGACGCCGCGCTGGCCTCGTTCGGCGAGGTGCTCGACGTCGATCGCGACGACCTCGAGGAGATCCTGGTGCGCGCACAGATGAACGCGCGTCGGCGCCAATGGGGTGCGGTGCGGTGCGCCGACATCATGTCGCGGGACGTGGTGATCGTGAGGCCGCAGACGCCGGTGCTGGAGGCCTGGGCCTTGCTGGCACGCCACCGCGTCAAGGCGCTGCCGGTGGTGGCGGCGGACGCGCGTCTGGTGGGCATCGTGTCGGTGCCCGACTTCTTCATCGACCGCAGCAAGCCCGAGCCGCAGCCGGTGCCGCGCATGAGCAGCGCCGGGGTGGTCGCGCAGATCATGAGCTCGCCGGTGCGCAGCGCGCGGCCGGGGCAAGCGCTGGCCGACCTGGTGGGGGCGTTTTCCGATGGGGGCGTGCATCACATGCCGGTGGCCGACGACGAGGGGCGGCTGGTGGGGATGATCACGCAGTCTGATGTGGTGGCGGCCCTGTTCGCGGGCGAGCCGCGGTAGCAGCTGGGCAGGCGTGTTGTGAAAGCGCGGGGCCGCGGGAGTTCGGCCTGCGCGGCCCGGCGGCACGCCGCCGCGCGGGACTCGCCGGTAGGTTGGCCGCGTGGGATCGACTAACATTGAGGAGGCAGCCGTTGACGCAGGAGAAAGTGATGAGCGAGCAAGATCCCGCCACGGCGGGCGAGACCCGGGTCGAGACCTTGAAGGAAATGCTGGCGTTCCAGGCGCACGCAATCGTCAGCCGGATGCTGGTGAAGAACGCCGCCGGCAACGTGACGCTGTTCGCATTCGATGAGGGCGAGGGGCTGAGCGAGCACACCGCGCCCTTCGATGCGCTGTTGATCGGGGTCGAGGGTGAGGCGGATGTCCGCGTTGGAGCGGGCACGCACCTGCTCGGCGAAGGGCAGTCCCTGCTGATTCCGGCGGACGTGCCGCACGCAGTGGCACCGCGCAGCCGCTTCAAGATGCTTCTGGTAATGCTCAAAGGCGAGCGCAAGGCCTGAAATCTGCGCATCGATCGCACGCGGCGCGAGGGTATCGTGCATCGCAGGTGCGGACTCGAGCGCGATCAGGGAGGTGAGTGCAATGGCAAAGAAATTCCCCCTTCACCCCAAGAACCCCGAGCGAATCTGCTGGGGCTGTGACAAGTACTGCTCGGTCGACGACCTTGGCTGCGGCAATGGTTCGGGTCGTACCCAGCATCCGTCGGAACTGCTTGGCGAGGATTGGTACCTGTTCGGCGACTGGGGCATCGATCCCGATGACCCTGCCACCCCCGGAAAGAAGAAGGATGGCTGACGCCCACCCCGATCCCGAGACTGCGAGCGCGCAGATGAGCCCGGCCCGACGAATCGCGCTGGTCACGGGCGCCACCATGGCCAAGCCCGATTCCGAGACGCACCTGCTGGTCGCCGCGCTGTCGCGTGCCGGCATGCAGGCCGACGTGCTGCCGTGGGACGCTCCGGTCGACTGGGCGAGCTATGCGCTGGTCGTGGTGCGCACGCCATGGGACTACTTTTCCCGGCTGGACGAGTTCCTCGGCTGGGTGACCCGCACCGGCGAACTCACCACGGTGCTCAATCCCCCAGCGCTGATCCGCTGGAACAGCCACAAACGCTACCTCGCCGAACTTGCCGCGCAGGGCGTGCCGACCGTGCCGACGCTGTGGATCGAGCGCGGCGCCGCGGACGGACCGCAGCGCTTGCGCACACGGGGTTGGGATGAGGTGGTGGTGAAGCCCGCGGTGTCGATCGGCGCCATCGGTGCGCTGCGCGCACGCACGACGGATCCCGCCTGCGCGGCGCATCTGGCGGCGCTCGCCGCGACCGGCGACGTGATGGTCCAGCCCTACCTGCCGAGCGTGGCGGAGGAGGGCGAGGTGTCGCTGATCCACTTCGGTGGCGTGTTCTCGCATGCGATCCGCAAGCGCCCGGCCGCGGGGGATTTTCGTGTCCAGGACATGTATGGCGGCAGCGTGCATCCGCATCGGCCCGACCTCGCCGAAGAGGTGCTCGCCGCCCGGCTGCTGGCCTGCCTGCCGAGCGCGACCGCCTACGCACGCATCGACATCGTGCGGGTCGATGGTGCGCCGGCGCTGATGGAGATCGAGCTCATCGAGCCGGAACTGTTCCTCGGAGCGGACGCTGGCGCGGCCCCGCGGCTCGCTGAACAACTCATTCGTCATGTTATTTGAAGGCGCTTTCCTGTCGTACGGCGGGCGAATGCTGCACTGCACAAAAAGTGCTTGACGAGTGTTTGTCGGCGGCTATAATGGGATCCATGGTGCAGCGCAACATTACAACCCCAGGCGGGTTGTGAAGCTGCCAGCAGGTTCACGATCTACCGCTTTCACGACGCCTCAAGCCTTCGACCACCCACAGGAAATTCATCATGACCAAGTTCCAGACCCCCGAGCAGTTCGCCGCCCTCAACCAGGCCAACCTGGAAGCCCTCATGTCGCTGGCCAACAGCGCCATGGCCCGCGCCGAGCGCCTGGCCGAGCTGAACCTGAACACCGTGCGTTCGGTGCTCGAGGACAGCGTCGCCACCACCCGCAAGCTGGCCGAAATCAAGGATCCGCAGCAGTTCGCCAGTCTGCAGGGCGAGCTGACCAAGCCGATGATCGACAAGGCCGTCGCCTACGCTCGCAGCGTTCAGGAAATCGCCACCGAAGGCCAGCAGGAAGTGTCGAGCCTGTTCGAGAAGCAGATCGCCGAAGTGAACAAGCGCTTCCACGACATGCTCGAGCAGGCCGCCAAGCAAGCGCCCGCCGGTTCGGAAGGCGTGTTCGAAGCCGTCAAGTCGGCCATGAGCACCGCCAACAGCCTGTATGAGAACGCCAGCAAGGCTGCCCGCCAGGCCGCCGAAGTCGCCGAAGCCAACATGAGCGCCGCGACCGAAGCCACCGTCAAGGCCGTGGCTGCTGCTGGCAAGACCGTCGGCAAGAAGTGATTCTCGCCTTCAGCTCGCCTCAGCGAGGTCCATGACCCTGCCGAGGCAGCAAGAAAAGCCGTCGCGCGACTCGCGTGACGGCTTTTCTGCGTTTACGGCGCGGCCGAAGTGAGCGTTTCAAGGCAGGAATAGGGATTGATGTCGGTATTGCGGGTTTATCTCGAGATTAAAGTCGTGAATAATATCCGCTATCGTTTGCTATCCCCTTTCGCACCAGGACATCCTCCATGCTCGACCACCTCGAACGCCCGGCTACAGCACCTCCCCGACCCGCCCGCATCTTCGCCGACAGCGGGCTGGGGTATTTCGCCAACGGGCTGATCGGTTTTATCTTCTCGGCGACCGGGCCGGTGGCGATCATCCTCGCGGTGGGCAGCCGCGGTGGCTTGTCCGAGGCCGAGCTGGCGTCCTGGGTGTTCGGCGTGTTCTTCATCAACGGCCTGATCACGATCGCGATGAGCTGGCGCTACCACATGCCGCTCGGCTTCGCGTGGACCATCCCCGGCACCGTGCTGGTCGGCCCTGCGTTGCAGCACCTGAGCTTTGCCGAGGTGATCGGCGCGTTCTACGCCACCAGCGTGCTGATCTTCGTGATGGGCTTGTCCGGCTGGGTGAAGCGCTTCATGGAGGCGCTGCCGATGCCGATCGTGATGGGCATGGTGGCAGGCGTGTTCCTGCGCTTCGGCCTCGATCTGGTGCGCGCGCTGCATCAGGACGTGGCGATCGCCGCGCCGATGGTGATCGTCTTCCTCACGCTATCGGCGCTGCCGGCGCTCGGCCGCCGAATTCCGCCGGTGATCGGCGCGCTGCTCGTCGGTGTGCTGGCGATCCTGCTACTCGATCGCATCGACGCCGCTGCGCTCGGCAGCTTTTCCTTCGCCAGCCCGCTCGTGCAGGCGCCGGTGTGGTCGGTCGGTGCGTTGGTCGAACTGGTGGTGCCGCTCGCGATCACCGTGCTGGTGGTGCAGAACGGGCAGGGCGTCGCGGTGTTGAAGGGGGCTGGCCATGCACCGCCGGTCAACACGATCGCCGCGGTATCGGGCATCGGTGCCTTCCTGTCGGCGATGGTCGGTGCGGTCAGCACCTGCCTCACCGGCCCGACCAATGCGCTGCTGACCTCGTCCGGCGAGCGCCACCGTCATTACACTGCGGCGCTGGTGTTCGGCACCTTCGGCGTGCTGTTCGGCTTGCTTGCGCCCACCTTCACCAGCCTGATGCTGGCGGCGCCGGAAGCCTTCATCATGGTGCTCGGCGGCCTCGCCATGCTGCGCGTGCTGCAGGGCGCCTTCGTCGCCTCGTTCGCCGGCCGCTTCACGCTCGGCGCGCTGGTCAGCATGCTGGTCACTGTCACCGACCTCGCGCTGTTGAATATCGGCGCAGCGTTCTGGGGGCTGCTCGCCGGCTTCCTGGTGTCGTGGCTGATGGAACGCGCAGATTTCGTCGCCCTCGCCAACCGGAATTGAGGTCGCGTGCCTGGAGGCAGGCGCGGCTTGACGCGGGGCGGCCCGCCTTCTAGAATGCGCGCTCTTTACGGGAGGGCGGTTAGCTCAGCGGTAGAGCACTGCCTTCACACGGCAGGGGTCACTGGTTCGATCCCAGTACCGCCCACCACGCGAATCCGGCGTGGCCCTCATCGTAAGAACCTGCGGAAACCTGCGTGAAAACGCGTTCCCAAGCAGGGCGGTTAGCTCAGCGGTAGAGCACTGCCTTCACACGGCAGGGGTCACTGGTTCGATCCCAGTACCGCCCACCAGAACAAACGACAAAGCCGGCCTTCAGGCCGGCTTTGTCGTTTTCAGGCGCCTCCTGCTGCGTGCGGTCGCGCTCGCCGGCGCGATGGCGGTGGTGTCCGGACTGGCCTGCATCCTGTTCGGGCTGCTGCGCCTGGGCTTCGTCACGGAGCTGTTGTCCAAGCCGATCCGCTACGGCTACATGAACGGCATCGCGCTGACGGTGCTGATCAGCCAGTTGCCCAAGCTGTTCGGCTTTTCCATCGACGGCGGCGGGCCGCTGCGGGATCTGTGGGCAATCGGCGTCGCGATCGGCGAAGGCCGAAGCAACTGGACCACCTTCCTCCTCGGCGCGGGCACGCTGGTCATCATCCTGCTGCTGAAGGGCCACAAGCGCATACCCGGCATCCTCGTCGCCGTGATCGCGGCGACGCTCGTCGTCGGCGCGCTGGACCTTGGAGAGAACGCAGGCGTCGCGGTGCTCGGCGCGCTGCCCCAGGGCCTGCCTGCGTTCGCCATTCCCTGGATCACCTGGGGCGACCTCGATACCGTGGTCATCGGCGGGCTTGCCGTCGCCCTGGTGTCGTTCGCCGATACCAGCGTGCTGTCGCGCGTCTACGCGCTGCGCACGCGCACCCACGTCGACCCCAACCAGGAGATGGTCGGGCTCGGTGCCGCCAACCTCGCGGCGGGATTCTTCCAGGGCTTTCCGATCAGCAGCAGTTCCTCGCGCACGCCGGTCGCAGAGGCGGCCGGGGCACGCACGCAACTCACCGGGGTGGTCGGCGCGCTGGCGGTCGCGCTGATGCTGCTGCTCGCGCCCGATCTGTTGCGCAATCTGCCGACCAGCGCACTGGCGGCGGTGGTGATCGCAGCCGCGCTCGGGTTGTTCGAATTCGCCGACCTGCGCCGCATCTGGCGCATCCAGCGCTGGGAGTTCTGGCTCTCGGTGGGCTGCACCGCCGGCGTGGCGGTGCTGGGCGTCATCCCCGGCATCGGCCTGGCCATCCTCGTCGCCGTCATCGAATTCCTGTGGGACGGCTGGCGTCCGCACTTTGCGGTGCTGGGCCGCGCCGAGGGCATCAAGGGTTACCACGACATCAAGCGCTACCCCGATGCTCGCCGCATTCCCGGGCTGGTGCTGTTCCGCTGGGACGCGCCGCTCTTCTTCGCCAACGCCGAACTGTTCCGCGAGCGCGTGCTCGACGCGATCGACGAGTCGCCGACGCCCGTGCGCTGGCTCGTGGTCGCGGCGGAGCCGGTGACCAGCGTCGATGTCACCGCTGCCGACGTGCTCGCCGAACTCGACCAGACATTGCAGGCCGCCGGAATCGAGCTGTGCTTCGCCGAGATGAAGGATCCGGTCAAGGACAAGCTGAAGCGCTTCGGCCTGTTCGCCCACCTGGGCGAGGAAACCTTCTTCCCCACCCTCGGGGTCGCGGTCAGCGCCTACGTCGCGGCCCACGAGGTCGAGTGGAAGGACTGGGAGGAGCGTCAGGCGTGACGCACCGCGCTGCGTCCTTGCCACACTGAGGCAACATGGCCCTGCGCCCGGAACCCTGAATTGACGCCCCGTAAAGTGCTGTCCGTGGTCAGCACAGCCCGACGGCGACTTCCAGCGTGCGTATCGGCAAGGGGCTGTTCATGAGCAACAGCGGCTATGAGTTCGGCCTCGCCCTGCTGGTGGTCGCAGTGTCGTTGCGGCAGGGCGGTGCGGGCGGGCGTCGATCGATGCAGCGTCGAGCAGGAGCGTGCCGAAAGCCTGGGCGCCGGACTGGAAGATCGGGGCCGGTGAGGGCCCGGATCGACACCTCCTCCCTGGCCCAGGCATCGACGTCTTTTTTGGAGAATTCAGATGCAGACACTTCCCACCTTGTTCGTCTCGCACGGCGCGCCCACGTTCGCGCTCGACCCCGGCCTTGCCGGGGCCAGGCTTGCCGCACTTGGCCGTTGGCTGCCGCGTCCGCAGGCGGTGCTGGTGGTGTCGCCGCATTGGATGACGCGACAGCCGCAGGCCACGCTGTCGCTGCGGCCCGCGACGATCCACGATTTCGGCGGCTTCGATCCGTCCCTCTACACGCTGCAGTATCCGGCCGCGGGCGCGCATCCGGCCGCGCGCCGTGCGCTCGAGCTATTGCAGGCGGCGGGCCTGTCCGCGACGCCCGATGCCGATCGTGGCCTCGACCATGGTGCCTGGGTGCCGCTGATGCACCTGTACCCGCACGCCGACGTGCCGGTGTTCCAGGTGTCGCTGCCGGCGTGGCTGGATGCCGACAGCGCCTGGGACTACGGGCGCGCGCTGGCGCCGCTGGCTGACGAGGGGGTGCTGATCGTCGGTTCGGGCAGCCTCACCCACAACCTTTACGAGTTCCGTCTTGGCGATCCGCACGCAGAAGCCTATGCGGCGGAGTTCGCGCACTGGGTGCGCGACGCGGTGCTGGCGGGCGACCCCGAGCGGCTGCGTCGTGCCTTGGCGATCGCGCCGCACGCCCGCCGCGCACACCCCACGGCCGAGCATTACCTGCCGCTGCTGGTGGCCGCCGGCGCGTCGGCGGCCGTGCCCGCGAGCGTCATCGAAGGCGGCATCGTCCATGGCGTGCTGTCGATG
Source organism: Thauera sp. (assembly GCA_023150215.1). Lineage (GTDB taxonomy): Bacteria > Pseudomonadota > Gammaproteobacteria > Burkholderiales > Rhodocyclaceae > Thauera. Next base: position 13,178 of record JAKLLJ010000016.1, read on the forward strand.
GATTCCTTCCTGTTCGGTGCCGACTTCGACCCGTCGCAGGATCCCGCGCCCACTGCCTGAAACGGTGGGCGCTAACTGCGCAGCAGGAACACGCCGGCCATCACGACGGTGGCGGCGACGATGCCGCGCCGCAGGTGGCCTTCCTTGAACCAGAGGGCGCCGATGAGGACGGCGAAGATGACCGAGCTCTCGCGCAGCGCCGCCACCATGGCGATCGGCGCCTGGGTCATGGCCCACAGCACCGTGGCGTAGGCGAGCAGGGCGGCGGTGGCACCCAGGAGCCCCAGCCGCCAGTGGCTCAGGAAGTAGGGCCGCAGCGCGCCGCGATCGCTGCGCAAGCCCATGAGCAGGGCGCCGATCGGTTCGAGCAGGCTGAGGCAGAACACGTAGGCCAGGGGGTTGCCGGCAAGGCGTGCCCCCTGGCCGTCCACCAGCGTGTAGGCCGAGATGGCCACGGCGTTGAGCACCGCCGCGTGGGTCGACGGGTGCGAGATGATGCGGGCTGGCGAGAGGCCGGACGCGAAGCCGATGCCGATGACCCCGCAACTGATCAGGGCGATGCCCGCTGCGCCTTCCGCGCCCAGGGTTTCGCCGAGCAGGGGGGCGGACAGCACGCCGACGATCAGGGGGGGCAGGCCGCGCATCAGGGTGTAGCTGGTGGCCAGCTGGCCGCCCTCGTAGGCCTTGATCAGCAACATGATGTAGGCCGTGTGGATGAGCGCCGAAAGCCCCAGGTAGGGCCAGCTCTCGGGTGCGGGCGGACCGGTGAACAGCAGCCCCGCGGCCCCGATCAGCGCGCTGCAGGCGTGGAGCAACAGCGTGTAGAGACGCTTGTCGCCCGCCCCCCGAATCAATGCATTCCAGCTTGCATGGAGCAGGGCGGCGGCGAGGACGGCGAGCGCGATGGCAGGCGTGAGCGCCATGTCAAGCCCGGTGCTGACTGTTGGGGGCCGCGGGGCCGTGTGCGGTCGCGACGCCCGGATATGCCCCGTCACGCAGCATGCGCTGCCGGCCGCCCTGGGCGTGGGCAAGGAGCGCCTGCGCGCAGCGTTCGCCGTCGCCGGTGGCCAGCAGGTCGACGATCGCGCTGTGCTCATCGGCGAAATGCGGGATCGCCATCGGGGCGAACAGGTTGCGGCGCCTGAACAGGGTGAGTTGCTTGACGAGCTTGCGATAGATCTCGATCAGCGACCGGTTCCCGGTCATCTCGACGATCTGGTCGTGAAACTTGAGGTTGAGAACATGAAACCCGTCGATGTCCTCGGTGGCCGCTGCTGCCTGCATGCGCTCGGTCATGGCGCGCAGGGTCGCGAGCTGGGCAGGGGTGATGCGGCACGCGAGCAGCCGACCGGCCGTGGCATCGAGCCCGGCACGCACCTCGTAGATGTCGGCGGCCTCGTCGAGTGCGATCTCGCGCACGAACGCGCCACGGTTTTTCTCCTGGCGGATCAGCCCGCACTCCTCGAGCAGGCGGAAGGCCTCGCGTAGCGGGCCGCGCGAGACGCCGAGGCGCTCGGCCAGCGCCACCTCGTTGAGCTTGGCACCGGGGGCAAGCTCGCCCGCGAGGATCAGCTTCTCGACCGATTCGGCCACGAGTCTGGTCAGTGAGGTGCGCTGGACGAGGGTGAGCGCGGTGTCGGTGGGGTCGGCGAGCAGGGCGGACATTTCGATCACGGGAGCGAAGAGGTGGCGCCAGTGTAGATCATTTTTCTATATTGTAGATTGTCAACAATCTGCAATATAGGGCGACTAAGCTGCGTCCAGTCTAGTCGGGCGCCTTGAACTTCACGTGACAGGAACAGGCTCGACACGCTGCCTCGCCCCATTCATCCAGGAGATCCCGCATGACGCTGAAACGCCTTGCCCAAAGCCTCGCCGCCCTCGGCCTCGCACTGTCCGTGGCGCTGCCTGCCCACGCCGACAAGACGGTGCTCAACGTCTACACCGCGCTGGAAACCGACCAGTTGAAGGCCTATCAGGAGGCCTTCAACAAGCAGCACCCGGACATCGAGATCAAGTGGACGCGCGACTCGACCGGCATCATCACCGCCAAGCTGCTCGCCGAGAAGAACAAGCCGGTGGCCGACGTCATCATGGGCGTGGCGGCCTCGAGCATGGTGGTGTTCGATCGCGAGCACATGCTCCAGCCCTACGCGCCGCAGAACCTGAAGGCGATCAATCCGAAGTTCCGTGACGCCGCCAGCCCGCCGAAGTGGGTGGGCATGGACGTCTGGGGCGCGGCCGTCTGCTACAACGTGGCCGAGATGCAGAAGCAGGGCCTGCCGCGCATCGAGAGCTGGAAGGATCTGCTCAAGCCCGAGTTCAAGGGCAAGGTGGTGATGCCCAACCCGAACTCGTCGGGCACGGGTTTCCTCGACGTCACCGCCTGGCTGCAGCTCTTCGGCGAGAAAGACGGCTGGGCTTACATGGACAAGCTGCACGACAACGTCGCCGTCTATACCCATTCCGGCTCCAAGCCCTGCGTGATGGCCGGTGCGGGCGAGTTCCCGGTCGGCATCTCGTTCGAATACCGCGCCAATACCGTGCGCGAGAAGGGCGCGCCGATCGATGTCATCTTCCCGAGCGAAGGCCTGGGCTGGGACCTCGAGGCGCTTGCCATCGTCAAGGACACGCCGCGCATCGAAGCCGCGCGCAAGCTCGCCGACTGGGCGGCGACCCGCGAGGCGAACGAGCTCTACGCCAAGAACTTCGCGGTGGTTGCGATCCCGGGCATCGCCACCCGCCTCAAGCACGTTCCGAATGACTACGAGCAGCGCCTGGTGAAGAACGACTTCGCCTGGATGGCGCAGAACCGCGACGCCATCCTGGCCGAGTGGCAGAAGCGCTACGCGAACAAGTCCGAAGCGAAGAAGTAAGTCCTCGTCCGTCACGTCGCCCCGGCGGTCACTCCGTCGGGGCGACGCTTGTCATTCCCGGAATTGCACATGGCGCATCTTGAAATTCGAAACCTGAGCAAGCACTTCGGGGCCTTCGTCGCGCTCGAACAGGTCAACCTGGCGGTCGAGCGCGGCGAATTCCTGGTGCTGCTCGGGCCGTCCGGCTGCGGCAAGACCACGCTGTTGCGCGCGATCGCCGGTCTTGAGCGGCAGGACGCCGGGCAGATCTTTCACGGCGGCGAGGAGATCTCCGCGCGCTCGCCTGCGCTGCGCGACTACGGCATCGTTTTCCAGTCCTACGCGCTGTTTCCGAACCTCACCGTCGCCGGCAACGTCGCCTACGGCTTGAAGAGCCGCAAGGCCGATCGGGGTGTGGGGCGCGAAGGTGTACGCCGGCGCGTGGTCGAGATGCTCGCGCTGGTCGGGTTGCCGGGAATCGAGCACAAATATCCCGCCCAGCTCTCGGGTGGCCAGCAGCAGCGCGTCGCCTTGGCGCGCGCGCTGGCGACCTCACCCGACCTGCTGCTGCTCGACGAGCCCCTGTCGGCGCTCGACGCGATCGAGCGCGTGCGCCTGCGCGCCGAGATCCGCCATCTGCAAACCCGGCTGGGGGTGACCACCATCATGGTGACGCACGACCAGGAAGAGGCGCTGGCGATGGCCGACCGCATCGTGGTCATGAAGAGCGGCCGCATCCAGCAGGTCGGCGGCCCGCAGGACATCTATCGCGCACCGGCCAACGATTTCGTCGCCGACTTCATCGGGCGCGGCAACCTGATCGAGGGACCGGCAGTGGGCGAGCGTCATGTCCGCTTCGGCAAGCTCATGCTGCGTTGTGCCGAACCCCTGTCGCCCGGTCGTGCGCATCGGTTCTATGTGCGCCCCGAGGACATCTGCCTGTACGACACCCTGGACCAGCGCGAGAACAGCTTTTACGCATACGTGCAGAAGCACGAGTTCCTCGGCGCCTACTCGCTGGTGACCTTGCGCACCCACGACCTGGCGGAACAGCCGCTGGTGGCGCAGTTCTCAAGCAACTACCTCGCAGGGCGGCCGATCGCCGCCGGCGCCACCGTGCGCGTCGGCATCCCGCCCGAGCACCTGCGTCCGCTGCCGGAGCCGGCATGACGCGACGCACCCTGTCACTGCCTTGGCTGGGCGAGGGCCAGACGACGAGCGAGCGGCTGAGTACCGGGCTGCTCATCGGCGCTGCGTTCTTGTTGTGCGTGTTCCTGATCCTGCCGCTAGGCGTGCTGCTGATGGGCAGCCTGTTCGATGATGCGGGCGAGTTCAGCCTCGTGCGCTTCATCGAATTTGCCGCCACGCCCGGCATGGGCCGGGCGGTCTGGAATACGATCTGGGTCGCGCTCGTCGTCACGGTCATTACCGTGCCGTTGGCCTTTCTCTACGCCTACGCCATCCAGCGCGCCTGTCTGCCGCTGCGCGGGGTGTGGCGGATCGTCGGGCTGTCCGCTTTGCTCGGACCCTCGCTGGTGGGGGCGATCTCCTTCATCCAGTGGTTCGGCACCCAGGGCGTGCTCAAGAGCTGGCTGGGCGACAGCTCGGTGTACGGCCCGATCGGCATCATCCTCTCGACCGTGTATGCGAGCTTCCCGCATGCGCTGATGATCCTGGTGGTCGCGCTCGCCACCGCCGACGCGCGCCTGTTCGAGGCCGCCGAGGCGCTGTCGGCCTCGCGCTGGCGCAAGTTCGTCACCGTGACGCTGCCGAGCGCGCGCTACGGACTGATCAGCGCCGCGCTGGTGGTGTTCTCCTACTCGGTGAGCGAGTTCGGCATCCCCAAGGTGATCGGCGGCAACTTTCCCGTGCTCGCGGTCGAGGTGTATGTGCAGGTCGTCGGCATGCACAACTTCGGTCGCGGCGCGGTAGTCGCGCTGCTGCTCCTGCTGCCGGTGCTGGTCGCCTTCATCGTCGACTGGCGCATCCAGCGCAAGCAGCAGGCGAGCCTCACCGCGCGTGCCGTGCCCTATGTGCCGCGCCCGGACTGGCGCCGCGACCTGCCGCTGCTCGCCTACTGCGTGCTGGTGAGCGTGGCGATGCTGGGCGTGCTGGGCATGGCGGCCTACACATCCTTGGTCAAGTTCTGGCCGTACAACCTCGAGCTCTCGCTCACCCATTACCGCTACGGGCTTGCCGAGGCGGGCGTGCTCGATGCCTACCTCAACAGCTTGAAGATCGCCGGTCTGACCACGCTGGTCGGTACGCCCTTCATCTTCCTGGTGGCCTACCTGCTGGAGAAGAACCGCTCCGGCCCGGCCTGGCTGCGCCCGCTGGTCCAGGGCGCGGCAGCGCTGCCGATGGGCGTGCCGGGGCTGGTGCTGGGCATCGGCTACATCCTGTTCTTCAACCACCCGTCGAACCCGCTCAACGGCTTGTACCAGACGTTGGCGATCATGGTGATCGCCAATGTGGTGCATTACTACACCTCCTGCCACCTGACCGCGCTGACCGCGCTCAAGAGCATCGACCGCGAGTTCGAATCGGTGTCGGCCTCGCTGAAGGTGTCGCAGTTCGTGACCCTGTGGCGGGTGACCCTGCCGGTGTGCCTGCCGGCGGTACTCGAGATCGCGCGCTACCTCTTCATCAACGCGATGACCACCGTGTCCGCGCTGGTCTTCCTGTACTCGCCCGAGACCCTGCCGGCCTCGGTCTCGATCCTGAACCTGGACGAGGCGGGCGAGCTCGGACCGGCCGCTGCGATGGCCACGCTGATCGTGATCACCTGTGCGCTGGTCAGCCTCGCGTACTCGCTACTGACCCACTTCCTGTTCCGTCGCCAGCAGGCGTGGCGGAGCCCGTCCCGATAAAGATCCTGGAGCATTCGTTTCATGTATTCGACCGATCGCGATCCCCTGCTGCTGACCCCCGGCCCGCTCACCACGTCCCTGCGCACCAAGCAGGCGATGCTGCACGACTGGGGGTCGTGGGATGCAGCCTTCAACCGCGTCACCGGCGAGTTGTGCGGGCAGCTCGTGGACATCGTCCATGGCGTCGACACCCACGTCTGTGTCCCGCTGCAGGGCTCGGGCACCTTCGCGGTCGAGGCCGCGCTCGGGACCCTGGTGCCCCGCCAGGGCAAGGTGCTGGTGCCGAACAACGGCGCGTATTGCGCCCGCATCGTCCGCATCCTCGGCTACCTGGGGCGCGAGGCCGTCGAGCTGCCGTTCGCCGAGGATTGCCCCGCCGACCCCGCTGCGATCGAAGCAGCCCTGGCGGCCGACCCGGCCATCACGCACGTGGCGCAGGTGCACTGCGAGACCGGGACCGGCATCCTCAATCCCCTCGCCGAGATCGCCGCCGTGGTTGCACGCCAAGGGCGCGGCCTGATCGTCGATGCGATGAGCTCCTTCGGCGCCATCGACATCGATCTGCGTTCGATGCCGATCGATGCGGTGATCGCCGCATCGGGCAAGTGCCTCGAAGGCGTTCCCGGCATGGGTTTCGTGGTCGCGCGTCGGGCGGCCCTGGAAGCCTCGGCGGGCAACTGCCATTCGCTGGCGATGGACCTGCACGATCAATGGACCTACATGCAGAAGACCACCCAGTGGCGCTTCACGCCGCCCACGCACGTGGTGGTCGCCCTGCATGAGGCGCTGGCGCAATACCGCGAGGAGGGCGGGCTGGCCGTGCGCGGCGCGCGCTACGCGCGCAACTGCGCGGCACTCGTGGATGGCATGCGGGACCTCGGGCTCAGGCCTTTCCTGGCGGCCGCGGTGCAGGCGCCGATCATCGTCACCTTCCATGCGCCCGCGCACCCCGCCTACGACTTCAGGGCCTTCTACGAGCGCGTGCGCGCGCGCGGTTTCATCCTCTATCCGGGCAAGCTGACGCAGGTCGAAACCTTCCGCATCGGCTGCATCGGTGCCCTGGATGCGCGCGACCTCGAGAAGGTCGTGGCGGCAGTGGGTGACAGCCTGCGCGAACTCGGCATCGTCGGCGGCGAGTGAAGGGGCGCTCGACCGCGCGCCTGCGCAGCGACGCGCGCGGGCAGCTCATCCGCCTGGGCGATCACACAATCATCAACAAGGAGCTCATGCACATGCAGCATCAACTCGAAGCGGTGATCTTCGACTGGGCCGGCACGACGGTCGATTTCGGCTCATTCGCCCCCACGCAGATCTTCGTGGATGCCTTCAAGCAGGCGTTCGATTTCGACCTCGCGCTCGCGGAGGCCCGGGGGCCGATGGGGCTGGGCAAGTGGCAGCACATCGAGGCGCTCGGCGCGGACCCCGTCATCGGCGCGCGCTGGCAGGCCCGCTTCGGCCGCCCGATGAGTCATGAGGACATCGACCATCTCTACCGCACCTTCCTGCCCTTGCAGGTCGAGCGCGTCGCCGCCCATGCGGACCTGATTCCCGGAACGCTGCAGACGATTGCGGCCCTGCGCGAGCGGGGCATGAAGCTCGGCTCGACCACCGGTTACCCGCGCCAGGTGATGGAGCGGCTGATCGTGGCTGCACGGGACAAGGGATATGTCCCCGATTGCATCGTGTGTGCCGACGACCTGGAGGCCGGTGCCCGCCCGGGGCCCTGGATGGCCTTGCAGTGCGTCCTCGCGCTCGGCATCGGGCGCGTTGCCCATTGCGTGAAGGTGGACGACACGGTGCCGGGGATCGCGGAGGGCATCAACGCGGGGATGTGGACCGTCGGCCTGGCGCTGTCGGGGAGCCCGGCCGGCTTGACCCTGGCCGAGTACCTGTCGGCAACCGCAGCGCAACGGTGCGAGGTCCGGGAACGCGTAACACCGGCCTTCGTCGACGCGGGTGCGCATTTCGTCATCGACACGATCGCCGATCTCGTCCCGGTGCTCGACGAGATCGAGGCGCGCCTGAGCCGGGGCGAGCGCCCTTGAGCCCGTCGTCGTCGCGCAAAGGCGTTTGACGGCTCACGACCGTTCGCACAAGACCGCACACCGCGTGGACGATGCCCAAAACCCGGTCGCCATCATTGCTGACCGGGCTGCGCGCCCACCCGCGCTGCGAGCAAGGGCGTGGTGTCCAAGGCAGCCTGCTGGTCGGTCGCCCGTCCCTGATGCGTTCGATGCGAAGCGTCGGTCCGCCGCGAGTCCGGCCCGGCGGCTGAGACCGCCTTGTGCTCAGGCGCGCTCCGGTTGTATGGCTGTGACCGCCTTGCGCACGAAGACTCGGTCCGGGCGCGCGAAGTCCCACTGCTCGATGAGGCAGCATCCGCCCGTCTCGGGCCCGCGCTGCGCGCGCTTGCCCCCTGCGCCGGCGGCCTGGCCCCAGCGCAGGATGTTCACCGAATTGGGCACATCAGGGCGTGTGCGCCACGAGACCGCGGTGCCGGCCTGGAGCACCCACAGTCGCCGCGCCAGACCGTGCGGAGCCAGCGCGTAGGGCAGATGGATGTGTCCGCCGAGCACGAGGTCGGCCCCGGCGGCCGACCATGCCCGCAGGGCGGCAGGGTGATTGCGCAACAGGCTCGCACGATCCTCAGCCTGGCTTGCCGCCGCAGGGTGGTGCGCCACGACCATGCGCAACTGCTGCGGGCTGGCGGCGGCCAGCAGGCGGGCGACACGATCGATCTGCGCCGCGGACACCTCGCCGTTCTTGTGCCGCCACGCCCGCGTGGTGTTGACACCGATGACGAGCAGATCCGGCGCCGAATGCACGGGCTCGAGATCCGCCCCGAACACCGTGGCGTAGCGCGCATAGGGGTGGTTCAGGCGGGCCCAAAGGTCGAACAGGGCAATGTCGTGGTTGCCCGGCACCGCCAGAACCGGTGCCCCCAGCCGGTCGACGAAGGCCTTTGCGGCACGAAACTGTGCGGGCCGCGCACGCTGCGTGATGTCACCCGATAGCACCACCAGGTGTGGGCGCTGTTGAACTGCCAGGGCGATCAGGGCCTCGACCACCCATGGCTGTTCGGTGCCGAAATGGGTGTCGGCGATGTGCAGCAGGACACTCATGGTGCAGCCTCGGGCATGTTTGCCGCACCCGCTGCGCCAGTCGCC
>JAKLLJ010000170.1 GCA_023150215.1 Thauera sp.
GGCAGGGGGAGGTCCTCTCCCGCACCGTCCTGGCCGAGCAGGTCTGGGACATGAATTTCGACAGCAATACCAATGTCGTCGAAGTCGCCGTTCGCCGCCTGCGCGGGAAACTGGACGATCCCTTCGACCGGAAGCTTCTGCACACGGTCCGGGGGCTGGGCGACGTGCTCGAAAGCCGGGAAGAATGAAACCGGCGGCCCCTCGTTCGCTGCGCCGGTGGCTCTCGCGAGGGCTTGCCCTCCTGACCCTCGTCGGCTTGGGTCTGGTCTGCGCAGCCGTGTATGTGGCCACACACTTGAGTCTGGCGTCCCGGCAGGCGGTTTCGCTCGAGCAACATCGTCAGGTGATTGAACATCTCGTTGAAGAGATTACGACCCCGGACGACCTGGCCATCTTGCGTCACAAGCTCGACGACTTTTTTGCCGGTCGATCCGATCTGCGCTTGCGCCTGCGCTCGGCATCGGGCCAGTGGGTCTACGGCGCCGATGATCGAGGCCTCCTCATGCTCGCAAACGAGAAGCGGGTGGTCTTCGATATTGCTTCTCCAACACATCCCTTTGCCCCGATGCAGGCAGAACTGGCCTTGGACGTTGCATCCGACGATCAGTTGCTGCGCGGACTTGCATGGACACTGGCCGCCTGCGCCTTGACGGGCACGATCGCGATTTCATTGGGAGGAGCGTGGCTGGTGCGTCGAGCGCTCGAGCCGGTCAACGAACTGGCGCAACAGGCGATGCGTCTCGTCCCCGAACGGCTCGCAGAACGGCTCGACGGCGCCGCGCAGGCAGAGGAAGTGCAGCCGCTGGTTCAGCAGTTCAACGCCGTGCTCGAACGCTTGCAGGGAGCGTACATCCAATTGGAAGGTTTCAACGCAGACGTCGCACACGAACTGCGAACCCCCTTGACGACGCTGATAGGGCAGACGGAACTGGCGCTGAAGGGCAAAGGTGACGCGGCTGAGCTTCGCGACATCATGGGTTCAAACCTCGAAGAGCTACACCGTCTTTCGAGTCTCGTGCACGACATGCTGTTCCTGTCCAATGCAGACCGGGGCGTCAAGGCACGCACCCGCACGATCAGCAGTCTTGCCGCGCTTGCGCGTGAAGTCGCCGAGTACCATGAGGCCCCGCTGCTCGAGGCGCGGCTCACGATCGGGATCATTGGCGATGCCGTAGCGTGCGTCGATAGTCGTCTCGTTCGGCAGGCACTGTCGAACCTTTTGTCGAATGCCACCCGATACGCGCAACCTGGCACGACGATCGAGGTCGATATCCACGAAGCGGCGCCGGGAGAAGTCGCGTTATCCGTTACCAATACGGGTCCCGAGATTGCCGAAGAGCACCTTTCTCGCCTCTTTGACCGTTTCTACCGGGTCGATGCTGCGCGCAAGCATGGCGAGGATAACAACTATGGCTTGGGCCTTGCGGTTGTTGCCGCGATCGCGCGCATGCATGGCGGGCGGACGTTTGCTCGTTCCTCTCACGGAATGACGACGATCGGAATCTCGGTTCCGTACAGCGACCGGTAGCGCTCGTCAGCCCCAGCTCCGCAGCGGCTGCTCGCATGCGCGATACTTCTCCTCCACCGCTGTTCGGTCCCTCATCCTGCGCGTTCGGTCGCGCGCAAGAGGCGCATGCCGTTGAACACGACGAGCAGGCTCGCGCCCATGTCGGCAAACACGGCCATCCACATCGTGGCCGACCCCAGAAGAGCGAGCACCAGAAAAACGCTCTTGATGCCGAGCGCCAGGGTAATGTTCTGCCACAACACCGAATGCGTGCGCCGCGACAAACGGATCGTCTCGGGTATACGGCGCAGATCGTCGTTCATGATCACGATGTCGGCCGCCTCCATGGCCGTATCGGTACCCGCCGCGCCCATGGCGATCCCCATGTCGGCCTGAGCAAGTGCCGGCGCATCGTTGATGCCATCCCCTGTCATTGCCGTAGGACCATATCGGCGCTGCAGGTCGCGAATCGCAGCGAGTTTGTCTTCAGGCAATAGATTGCCGCGGGCATCCTCGATACCGGCCTGCGCGGCAATCGACCGTGCGGTCGCTTCATTATCGCCGGTCAGCATCACCGGGGTGACACCCAGCGCACGCAATTCGGCAATGGCAGTCCGGGACGATGCCTTGATCGTGTCCGCGACCGCGAACAGGCCCAGCACCTTCTTCGACGAGGCCAGCAGCGTGACAGTGCGTCCTTGCGATTCGTGCTCCGCCAGCCGTGCCTCGAGTTCAGTACTGCACTGGCCGCGATCTTCGATCAAACGGTGGTTACCCAGAACATGGACGTCGTCGCCAACGCGCCCTTGAACACCGCGCCCCGCGAGGGCATTGAATTCGTCGACGGCCTCCAGCGGGTGGTCGAGCCCGGCCGCAATGGCTTTCGAGACCGGATGGTCCGAGTGGGCGGCAAGGCTTGCGGCAAGGCTCCCGGTTCGCTGCTCGGTATGGTCGGCGGAGATGGCGTCGAAGGCCACGAGGCGTGGCTTGCCTTCGGTCACAGTGCCGGTCTTGTCAAGCGCGATCGCCTTGATCTTGCGCGCATCCTCGAGGTACGTTCCACCCTTGATCAGAATGCCCCGTCGTGCAGCCGCGGTGAGCCCGCTCACTACGGTCACCGGTGTGGAGATGACCAGCGCGCAGGGACAAGCGATGACGAGCAGGACCAGCGCCTTGTAGAGCGCATCGAGCCAGGGCCAGCCGAATCCCAACGGTCCGACGATCGCCACCGCCAGCGCGATCACGAAGATGGCGGGCGTATAGATCGCCGCGAAACGGTCGACGAATCGCTGCGTGGGCGCCCGCGTGCTCTGTGCTTGTTCCACGGCATGAATGATGCGTGCCAGCGTCGTATTGCTCGCCACGGCCGTCACGCGGCATTCGAGCAACCCGGTCTCATTGATCGTCCCGGCAAAGACGAGATCGCCGGGTTGCTTGTCGACGGGAATACTTTCGCCGGTGACCGGTGCCTGGTTGATCGCACTGTTTCCGACGGTCACGACACCATCGAGTGGCACACGCTCGCCGGGTTTGACGCGAATGATGGCCTCCAGAGGCACCGAGGCGGCCGCGACGCGCACCCAACTTCCGTCCACCTGCCTCACCTCGGCTTCGTCAGGGGCCAGGGCCATCAGGCTCGTGATCGCATTGCGTGCCTGGTCGACCGCGCGCGCCTCGATCAACTCGGCGATGGCATAGAGCGCCATGACCATGGCCGCCTCGGGCCACTGGCCAATCACGAATGCGCCGGTGACGGCGACGGACATCAGGGCATTGATGTTCAGGCGAGCACGACTGAGCGCGACGAGCCCCTTCTTATAAACGCTCAAACCCGACAAGCCGATTGCCGCAGCAGCGAGGGCCATACCCACGACCTTGACCAGGAGGGTTGCCGGTGCAAAGTAGGCCAATGCTTCAGCGCCCACCGCCAAGATCAGGGCACCGATCAGCCGTGCGAGCCCAGCTCCGATTCGCCGATCGTCGTCAGCGGACTCGGCTTGCAACGTCTGGCCGGACTGCCCCGCATCGACGAGATGGATCTCGAAGCCCGCCGCACGTATTGCATCTTGTGCCTGTTGCTGCACGGCGGCTCCGGCCGTGATCGTAAGCGTACGCGTACCCAGCGCGAAGCCAAGCCGGCGAACCCCGACGACCGACGACAGCGCCTGTCGGATCTCCAACTCTTCGGCAGCGCAATCCATTGCCGGGATGCGGTAAGCCGTACTCTCGGCCGCCGCACCGGGCAAAGGCTGCTGCGACGGCGTCGCGTCATGCGCGCATGCATACCCGACCTTGCAGAGATCGGCATCTTCAGTCACTTTGTTCATGATCACGCGTCCTTGACGCCATTGAAAACCCTGTAGTGACCACAGAGTCAACCACTTACCCTAATCAGCGCCTCCCCGGTCGGGCAGTCCATGTGGGTGATGACGAAAACGGATTGCTTCATGGTGGTCCTGCACGAGGAATGCAACGGTCGCTCGCGGGGCATGACACCGAAGTGACCGCCCCGGGACGGCTCACTTCGGCTGCGGCTGCTGCGACATCCACTGCTGATGCTGCATCATTTGATCCATCATCATCTGCTGCATCGGCATGTATTGCTCCATCATGAATTGGCGCTGCTTGAGTTGCTCGGGCGTCAGACGCCGGTAGTCCCCCCACATGGGCCCGCCCATCATGCGGCCGCCCATACGGCCCTGGCCCATCATCGGCGCCCCGCCGCAACACCCCATCATCCCCGGTGCCCACATGCCGTGCATCATCTGCATGTTGTTCTGCATCGTGGTCCAGTGGTCCTGGAGCAGTTTCTGCCGCGCCTGGGGATCCTCCGTCTGGCGGATCCTGTCCATCTGCTCCTGCATCGCTCTCATGTTCTCCTGCACCTGCGCCATCTGCTTGTCAAAGTCCGTCGTGCCGGGGGCCTCCTGTTTCGTCTGCCCGCCCGCGCCGGCTGGCGGGTCGGCGGCAAAGAGGGACGGCGCCGGCATCGCGAGGGCCGCGGCCAATCCCAACGTGATCAATGGTTTCATCTTGCGCTCCTTTCGAGGGTTCCCTGAGTCCTGCCCGCTGCGGCAGTGTCAACATTGAAAACCCTGTAGTCGCTCCGGGGTCAACGGCTTAGCATGAGCAATCGTGCGAGGAGGTGTCATGCGGATCGGAGAACTTGGCCAGGCGACCGGCGTCGATGTCGAAACGATTCGCTACTACGAGAAGGCGAGGTTGCTGCCGCCGCCCGCCCGGGCAGCGAATGGCTACCGCGCCTACGGCGCGGCACACCTGGAACGCCTGAGCTTCGTCCGCCACTGTCGGGCGCTTGACATGTCGCTTGCGGAGATCAGGCACCTGCTCGATTTCGTCGCCCACCCGGAGGCCGATTGCGGTGAGATCAACCGGCTGATCGACGAGCATCTCGGACGGGTGCGGGCGCGGTTGAAGTCCCTGAACGCCCTGGAGAATCAGTTGGTGGCGTTGCGGGCGAGCTGCGGGGCCGGGCACGTGGCTGCGGACTGCGGCATCCTGCACGAACTGGAGGCCGCCGCCCATGGCGAGGCGTGCGTATGCCATCCGGCGGGGAGAAAACATCCAGCAGTGACGACGCAAAAAGCGAAGGAACGTTGATCGGCGCTGCGTTGCGGCGGCTGGTCAACGAGTCTTAACGTACGATTTTTTCCCGTTTTCTGAGACGACCCTAAGATGAAAAAGATGATGGCTCAGATGGGCTCGGGCGGCGAAGGCCCCATGGACATGATGCAGAAGATGATGGGGCAGATGGGAAGTCAGCCCGGCGGCGAGGCCGGCAACCCCATGCAGCAGATGATAGGAATGTGCTCGGAAATCCTGGCGGCCATCCACAAGACCACGTCGATGGCCGCCTTTGCTAAGCCCGAACTTCACACCCTGTTCGGCGAGTGGATGGAAAGCCTGGAACGTGAGGCGCTCGCGGCACTGGACGACCAGGGCGCGGCAGATGCAACGGCCCTGGCGACCAAGCTCAAGATCAGCGAGGCAAGCGCAATTCATGTTGTTGCGCACCTTGCCAGCAAGGGCAAGGTAAGTCTGAGCGTCCGCGCCACCGGGCAAGGTGCGCCGTGAGTCCCATTGTCCTGGAGTCCGTGTTGACGTGCCCACGCTGTGGATATGCCCAGCAGGAAACCATGCCGACCGACGCCTGCCAGTTCTTCTACGAGTGCTGCAACTGCAAGGCGTTGCTGCGCCCCAACCCCGGCGACTGCTGCGTGTTCTGTTCCTTCGGCTCGGTGAAATGCCCGCCGATTCAGGCGCAGCGCGGGTGTTGCGGGTAGCGCCCAGCTTTCACCGGCATCATCGACAGCCCGCCTTCGCGCGGGCTGTTTGCATCGTGGGGCTGAGGAACGGCTTAGCGTACGATTTTTTCCGTTTTCTGAGACGACCCGTGGCGGAACGCCTTGATCTCCGCGGACGTGCTGAAGACGAGTTTCGGGGCAGCCATCGTGCTCACCATTGATTTTTAAACGCGTTCATCATACCCCTTGGGCATTCTCCGTTGACGCCATGGCCCGCACGACACCGAGCGTCATCAGGCAGTCGCCGAGCGCGCGGTGGGCGTTCGTGACGGTCACACCCTGCTGGGCGGCGGCGGCAGAGAGCTTTTGCCACCGATACTGCCCCTTCTCCACGTTCCACTCGCCGTGGAACCGGGCATAGGCCTGCATCGCGCAATGGATGCGGCCCGGGTCGAGCACCAGGTCGAAACCCTGCGGCGCCGGCAGGCCGTAACGGCGCGCGGTCTGAGTGATCACACGAGTGTCGAATTCGCGGCTGTAGATCACGACCTGGCGGCCCTCGACCAGGTCGCAGAATCGAGCGTGAATCTCTGACCAGGTCGGCGCCTCGGCGAGCATGGCGTCGGTGATGCCGTGGATCGCGGCGGCCTCGGCCGGGACCGGCCCGCTCGGGCGCACGAGGGTGTCGAGCAGCACAGCCCCGGCGCAGTCGATCACGGCGAGCTCGACGACCTCGGCGTCGTCGCCGAGACCCGTCGTCTCAGTATCCAGGATCAGCGCGTTGGCCTCGAGCCAGGCACGGGCCTGCCGGCTGATCGCCTCGCGGACGGCCGGATCAGCCATTGCCGGCGACCTTGCCGCGCAAGGTTTCCAGGAGCGCGGCGTTCTGCGCCTGCACGGCCTCGAGCTGACCCGACAGCCGCGCGGCGGTTTCGCGGGCGGCGGCGGCTTCCTTCGCGATCGCGTCGTGCGACTTCTGCGCGGCAAGCACCTTTTCGGCGCAGCGCTGCGCTTCCTTGGCCGCTTCTTTGCGGTGTTCCTGGTGCGCCTGCTCGGCAGCGTCCACCTTCGCCTTCGCCGCGGCGAGCTCGTTGCGCAGGCCGTCGGCATCGGCCACCGCACGCTTGAGCTCGCCGCGCGCCTGGTCGACATCGGCATGCGCGCGGCTGAGCTCGGCCCGCACCTGATCGACATCGGCGTGGGCGCGGTCGAGCTCCCCGCGCAGATCGGCAACCCGGTGCTCGAGCTCGGCCGAAGTGGCTTCAGCGCGCTCGGCGCGGGTGGTCGCCACCCCCAGCTCGGCGCGCACCTGGGCGAGCTCGTCGCGCAGCTTCTGGAGTTCGGCCGCAGCGATCTCGGCCGTCTCGCGCGCCTCACGCTCGAGCGCCTCGATGC
>JAKLLJ010000171.1 GCA_023150215.1 Thauera sp.
GCCACGAGTACTTCCTGGCGCAGCCGGCCGACTACCAGGCGGCGGTCCTGCCGCCCGGCGTGCGGCGCATCGTGATCGAGGCCGCGCATCCGATGTCCTGGCATCGGTTCCTGCAGCCCGGCGACACCGTGGCCCTGGTCAGCCCGGCCAACGCGACCTACGAGCGCGAGCCCATCGCGATCGCCACCGAGGCGCTGCTCGGCAGCCCGCCAGGCGAGTCCTCGGCCGCGGTGCGCGTGCGGGTGATTGCGGCACGTGCGCTGCAGGCCGCGCGCCAGGGTTGCCCCAATGCGCGCCTGCCCGCCGGCGAGATCGAGCGCCACTGCCGCCCCGATGCGGGTGGTGAGGCCCTGCTGCGCCAGGCCATGCAGCGGCTTGACCTGTCGGCGCGGGCGTATCATCGCGTGCTGCGCGTGGCGCGCACGCTCGCCGACCTGGCCGGCGCCGTCCGCCCCGGCGCTGCGCATGTGGCCGAGGCGATCCAGTACCGGCGCAGCCTCGACGCGCGCTGAACGCCTGCGTCGCTGCGAACGCAAACGAGGAACACGCCCGCAAGGCGCCCATGACGAAAGAGATCACCCACGCCCGCCTCGCATCCCTGCTGGCGGCGCTGTCCGCGATCGGGCCGTTCGCGATCGACGCCTACCTGCCGGCCTTCCCGGCGATCCGTGCCGAACTCGGTGCCCGCCCGCTCGATGTGCAGCAGACGCTCACCGTGTACATGGGCGCACTCGGGCTGATGGTGCTGTGGCACGGTGCACTTGCCGACCGCTTTGGCCGCCGTCGCGTGCTGATCGCGCTCACCGCGGTGTTCGCGCTTGCGTCGCTGGTCTGCGCGCTGGCGCCCACCATCGAATGCTTGTGGCTGGGGCGCGCGCTGCAGGGGGTCAGCGGCGGTGCCGGCATCGTGGTCGGGCGCGCGGTGGTGCGCGACCTGCACGAGGGGCCGCAGGCGCAGCGCCTGATGTCGCGGGTGATGCTGATCTTCGCGCTGGCGCCGGCGGTGGCGCCGCTGCTCGGGGCAGGCTTGCTCGCGGTCGCCGGCTGGCGGGCGATCTTCGTGTTTCTCGCGCTGTTCGGGTTGGCGCTGGCGTGGGCGACTTGGCGTTTCCTGCCCGAGACGCTGGCCGAGGACGCGCGCCAGCCGCTGCATCCGCTGCACCTGCTGCGCGGCTATCGGGCGATCTTCAGCAACCCGGCCTTCCTGCTGCTGGCGCTCGCCGTCGCGCTCAACTTCAACGGCTTCTTCATCTACGTGCTGTCCGCGCCGGTCTTCATCCTTGATCACCTCGGCCTGGGCAGCGGCGGCTTCGTGTGGCTGTTCGGTCCGGCGGTGGGCGGGATGATGATCGGTTCGATGGCTTCCGAGCGCCTCGCCGGGCGCTGGTCGCCGCCGCGCACGGTCGGCTTCGGCTTCGTGCTGATGTTCGTCGCGGTGGTTCTCAACACCACGGTGTCAGGCCTGCTTGCCCCTGCGCTGCCCTTGTCGGTGCTGCCGATCGGGCTCTTCAGTTGCGGCATGGCGGTGGCGATGCCGAGCATGAGCCTGCTCGGACTCGAGCTATTCCCCGACCGCCGCGGCATGGCGTCGAGCTGCCAGAGCTTCCTGCAGATCGGCTTGAATGCGGTGAGTTCGGCAGTGGCGGCGCCACTGCTGTGGTCGAGCACGCTCAGCCTCGCCACCGGCATGGCGATGTTCGCCGCGCTCGGGCTGTCGGCCTGGCTGGCGTGGTGCCGGTTCGGCGGGTGGCGGTGAGCACCGCGGACCTTGCGGCAAGGGGGGTGAGGGCATCGGTGCGCGGTGCAGGCGTGTCGGGAGGTTCGCGGCTGCCGCCGCTCCTACAGGATCCCGCAAGCCTTGGCACGACATGCAGGAGCGGCGGCAGGCGCGAAGCCTTCGGGCCGCATGTAGGAGCGGCGGCAGCCGCGAAGCCTGCGGAGGCCATGCAGGAGCGCCGGCAGCCGCGAACCTTGGCCTGCGCCAGTTTTGCGAGCGGCCGGTGGGGAGGTCGCCGTTTTGTAATGGTTGGCCCTGATTTGAGGTTCGCCGTGCTTCGATTAAGGTCGGGCCTCACTCTACAATTCAGACCTTCCATACTGCGCACCGCCCCCGGTGATGCGGTCGTTCGCCGCTCAGCCGGCTCTCGCTGCAAGGAATCCCGACGCTATGCTCGAAGTGGACGGCCTGGTCAAAGCCTTTGGCGGCTTTCGCGCGGTCGATGGTTGCACGCTGAGGGTCGCCAAGGGCGAGATCCTCGGCCTCATCGGCCCCAACGGCGCGGGCAAGACCACGCTTTTCAACCTGATCGCGGGCGCCCTGCAGCCGAGCGCGGGCACCATCCGCTTCCTGGGCGAGGACGTGACGCCGCTGGCGACCGATGCGCTCTTCCACAAGGGGCTGGTGCGCACCTTCCAGATCCCGCACGAGTTCCACAACCTCACCGCGCGCGAGAACCTCATGATGGTGCCGCCCCGGCAACCGGGCGAGAACCTGTTCGCCAACTGGTTCGCCGCCGGCAAGGTGCGCGCTGCCGAAGAAGCTGTGCGGAGGAAAGCCGACGAAACGCTCGCCTTCCTCGAGCTCACCCACGTTGCCGACGAGCGCGCCGGCAATTTGTCGGGCGGGCAGAAGAAGTTGCTCGAGCTCGGTCGCACGATGATGACCGACGCCCAGCTGGTGCTGCTCGACGAGCCTGCGGCCGGCGTTAACCGCACCCTGCTGCGCAAGCTCGAGGAGAAGATCCTGATCCTCAACCGCGAGCGCGGCTACACCTTCATCCTCATCGAGCACGACATGGAGATGATCGAGAAACTGTGCCATCCGGTGGTGTGCATGGCCGAGGGCAAGGTGCTGATCGAGGGCGACTTCCACACCGTGCGCTCCGATGCGCGCGTGCTCGAGGCCTACCTCGGCGAGACCCCGACCGCGGTCGAGCGCGAGGCCGCCGAGCACGATCCCAAGGTCGAGCAATTGCGCGAGCAGGAACTGCACCGGGAGGACCTGTGATGGCCTTGCTCGACATGAAGGACGTGCGCGGCGGCTACGGCGACGCCGACGTGCTGCACGGGGTGTCGATGAGGGTGGGTGAGCGCGAGATCGTGGTCATCGTCGGTCCCAACGGCGCGGGCAAGTCCACCGCGATGAAGTCCGTGTTCGGCCTGCTCACCGTGCGTGGTGGCTCGATCGTGTTCGACGGCGAGGACATCACCGGCTGGGCGCCCGACCGCATCGTGCAGCGCGGCATCTGCTACGTGCCGCAGGTGGACAACGTGTTCCGCGAGATGACGGTGCACGAGAACTTCGAGATGGGCGCCTTCCTGCGCCGCGGCGACCTCTCCGCCGCCTACGACCGCATCTACGGGCTCTTCCCCGACCTCAAGGCCAAGCGCCGCAACCTCGCCGGCGACCTCTCCGGCGGCCAGCGCCAGATGGTGGCGATGGGGCGCGCGCTGATGCTCGATCCCAAGCTGCTGCTGCTCGACGAACCCACCGCCGGCCTCTCCCCCAAGTACATGGAACAGATCTTCCAGATCACCCGCGACGTGCGCGACGCCGGTGTCTCCATCCTGCTCGTCGAGCAGCACGCCAAGCAGGCGCTCGCCTTCTGCGACCGCGGCTACGTGCTCGCCACCGGCGCCAACCGCCACGAGGGCAGCGGACAGGCCCTGCTCGCGGATCGCGAGGTGGCCGAAATGTTCCTCGGCGGCTAAGGGAGTCCGGCGCTCATGACCTTGATGGACTTCCTCAACTTCCACCTCGTGCCCGGCATCGTGCTCGGCTCGATCTACGCCGTCGGTGCGATCGGCATCACGCTGGTGTTCGGCATCCTGCGCTTCGCGCACTTCGCCCATGGCGACATGGCCACGCTCGGCGCCTTCATTGCGCTCGCGCTGGTCACCGCCGGCATCGACCCGTGGCGCGCATTGCCGATTGCGATGGCCGTGATGGCCGTCGTGGCGATCGGCGTCGACAAGCTGTTCTACGACTACCTGAAGGCGAGGCCGAAGATCGTCACCGTGATGGCCTCGCTCGGCGTCGCGCTGATGTTGCGGGCGGTGGTGCAGGTGGTGTTCGGCGTCGATCCGCGCACCTACGCCAGCGGCATCGTGCGCCCGGACGACTACTTCGGCATCCTGCTGCGCGACCGTGAGCTATACACGCTGGCGGCGGTGGTGCTGATCGTGATCGGCCTCACCCTTTTCCTGCGTCATTCGCGCTGGGGCAAGGCGATGCGGGCGATGTCGGACAACCCCGACCTCGCGCGGCTCTCCGGGGTGGACAACCGCAAGGTCACCATGCTGACCTGGGCGATCGTCGGCGCGCTGTGCGCGGCCTCGGGCTTCATGCTCGGCATCAACAACGAGCTGCACTCGATGATGGGCTGGCAGGTGCTGCTGCCGATGTTCGCCGCCGCCATTCTCGGCGGCGTGGGCCGGGTCGAGGGCGCGGTGCTCGGCGGCCTGATCGTGGGCATCGCCGAGGAGATGTCGATCTTCATCCTGCCGGCGCAGTACAAGGCGGCGACCGCCTTCGTGCTGCTGCTGCTGATCCTGCTCGTCCGCCCGCGCGGACTGCTCAACGGCAAGGTGCTCTGATGGATCTGCTCGGTCTCGCCAATTACGCGGTCTTCATGGGCATCCTGATCGGCATCTATGCGCTGCTTTCGCTCGGGCTGAACATCCAGTGGGGCTTCACCGGCCTGTTCAATGCCGGCATCGCGGGCTTCTTCGCGGTCGGCGCGTACGCGTCGGCGATCCTCACCAGCCTGCCCGCCAGCGGGCGCCTCGGCGGCTACGAGCTGCCGCTGGTGGTGGGCTGGCTGGCGTCGATGGCGGCGGCGGCGGCGATCGCGTGGCCGATCGGCAAGATCTGCCTGCGCTTCCGCTCCGACTATCTCGCCATCGCCACCATCGGCATCGCCGAGATCATCCGCTTGGTGATCCGCACCGAAGGCTGGCTCACCGGCGGCGTGCGTGGCGTGACCGGCGTGCCGCGCCCCTTCGGCGATCTCGACTACATGCCCTCGCAGCTCGCCTACCTGGCGATCGTCGCCACGCTCGTGCTGGTCGCTTACCTGCTCGTCGAGCGCCAGGTGAAGGCACCCTGGGGACGCATGATGCGCGCGATCCGTGACAACGAGCTCGCCGCCGCGGCGATGGGCAAGCAGGTCGAGGCGCGCCGGCTGCAGGCCTTCGTGTTCGGCTCGGCGCTGATGGGGCTGGCGGGTGCGCTGTTCGTGCACTTCAACCGCTCGATCACCCCCGAGGCGATCGACCCGATGATCGCCACCTTCCTGATCTGGATCATGCTGATCCTCGGCGGCTCGGGCAACAACCGCGGCGCCATCCTCGGTGCGGCGGTGATCTGGATCATCTGGTCGGTGTCCGAGCTGCTCACCGACCGCCTGCCTACCGAGATCGCGGTGCAGGCCAAGTACGCGCGCGTGTTCATCATCGGCCTGACCCTGCAGCTGGTGCTGCGTTTCCGGCCGGAGGGCATCCTGCCCGAGCGTCAGGCGGGGGCACCGCCGCATCGCTGAGGCGTGCGTGAAAAGACGCATGAGAAGAGCTTCGTGGCGGGCCCGCGGCGGGCCTGCATCGTCCATCAGGTGCTTCGGCACATTCAGGAGGTGACAAAGGTGAAGAAGAGAACAGTCGCAGCAGTGGTCGGCGCCATGCTCGGTGCCGCGGTCGTCGCCGCACCGGCCCATGCCCAGGACGTCAAGCTCGGCCTGATGGCGGCCATTTCCGGCCCGATCGCGGCGCTCGCGCCGCCGATGGCGGCGGCCTCCAAGCTGGCGGTCGCCCACGTCAATGAGCAGGGCGGCATCCTCAAGGGCGGCAAGCTCGAGGTCGTGCTCGGCGACAGTGCCTGCAACCCGCAGAACGCCACCGACGCGGCCACCAAGGCGGTCAACATCGACCGTGTGCTCGCCATCGTCGGTCCCGCCTGCTCGGGCGCGGTGATTGCGACTGCCAACTCGGTCGCCATCCCGGCCGGCGTGCTGATGATCACGCCCTCGGGCACCTCGCCCGAGATCACCAAGCTCAAGGACAAGGACCTCGTCTATCGCACCCTGCCGTCCGACGATTACCAGGGGCGCGCGCTCGCGCGCACCCTCAAGGCGCGCGGCATCACCAAGGTCGCGGTGGCCTACCTGAACAACGACTACGGCAAGGGCCTGGCCGAATCCTTCAAGGCCGAGTTCGAGGCCAACGGCGGCACCATCGCCGGCTATTCGGGCCACGAGGAGGGCAAGGCCTCCTACCGTTCCGAACTGGCCACGCTTGCCCGTGGCGGCGCCGACACGCTGATCATCTTCGACTACGGCGACGGCACCGGCCTCAGCCTGATTCGCCAGGCGCTCGAGAACAACTTCTTCAAGACCTTCGTCGGCGCCGACGGCATGAAGTCCGAAGGCCTGGTGAAGGCGATCGGCGCGGCAAACCTCGGCGGTTTCTTCGTGTCCGCGCCGGTGGGCGAGGCCTCGGCCTCGCTCGACAACTTCAACAAGGCCTACAAGGCTGCGGGCGAGAACATCGACGCGGTGTTCGCCACCACCTCGTACGACGCCGCCTTCCTCGCCGCGCTGGCGATCGAGAAGGCCGGTGGCGACAAGGCCAAGCTCGCCGAGTCGCTGCGTGCGGTGGCGATGGCGCCGGGCGAGCCGATCATGGCGGGCGAGTGGGCCAAGGCCAAGAAGCTGATCGCCGAAGGCAAGGACATCGATTACAAGGGCGCCGGCGGCGACCACGAGTTCGATGCCGCCGGCGACGTCCCGGGCAACTACGCCTTCTTCAAGGTCAGCGGCACGGGCTACGAGTCGATCGCCGACATGAAGTGATCGCGCCCCGCCCGGATCGCGGGCGGGTTGTGCGGAAAGGCAGGCCATTCGCGGCTGCCGCCGCTCCTGCAGGGGCCGGGGACGTGGGGGCTCTGTAGGAGCGGCGGCAGCCGCGAACCCGCCTGCCGGGATTGGCGCGACGTTCGCCCCTCCCCCGCGCCCCGGGCCTATGTAGGAGCGGCGGCAGCCGCGAATAGCGCGGTGCCCCAGCCGACGCCGGTGACGATATCGGCGGCCACG
>JAKLLJ010000172.1 GCA_023150215.1 Thauera sp.
GCTCGGCCAGCTGATCGAGCGCCAGCTACAGGCTCGCAAAGCGGGCGAAGTTGGCACCGAAGACGGTCGTCAGCACGATCGCGATCGGCGTGAAGGCGATGAAGAAGCGCAGCACGTTGCGCAGGAAGGGATGAGCCAGTTCCGCCTCGATGAAGTGGCGGGCGACCAGGTGGCCCTTGATCCAGATGATCCCGGCTACGATCAACTGCACGGCTTCCTGCCCCCCGAGACCGTTGCCGAGTTGCGGGCTGACGAGGGTCAGTGCGACCAGGGCCAGCCAGGTCAGGACCAGGGGCCGGAGTGAAGTGGCAGGTTTGCGCTCGATGGATTCCATGATCAGGCCAGGACGTAGAAGAAGGGGAAGATGACCAGCCAGATGATGTCGGTCGCGTGCCAGTAGCTGGCGAGCGCTTCCAGGCCGCTGTGCTCGTCGGCCGTATAGATCCCGAACCCGTGTCGGGTCAGGACCCACAGGATGCCGAGAATGCCCCAGAAGGCATGCACCATATGGGTGAAGGTCAGGTAGTAATAGACGGTGAAGAAGATCCCCGACTCGCCGTCGATGCCGTGCGCAAGGTTCCACTGGATCTCGAGGTATTTCGCCACCGGATAGCCCAGCGCCGCGACCAGGCCTGCGATCAGCCAGCCGATCGAGTGGCGTCTGCGCCCGGCGCGCAGGCTCGTGACCGAGCAGGCGATGAAGAAACTGCTGCTCACCATGAGCAGGGTGATCACCACGCCGGCGGTCTGCGAGAGCCGCTCCGCCCCGGTGTGGAAGGCGTCGGGAAAGTGCGCGCGGGCAACGAAATACACGACGAACAGCACCAGAAACTCGACGAACTCGCAGCAGATCCCGACCCAGATCCCTTTGTTACCGGGCACCCTGCCGGTGGCGGGGGGTGCGTCGCCCAACGTGGTGGGCAAACTCATCGTATTGGTGATCACGGTGTTCCACTCCTGATTCGATACCGTGATTGTGGGCGCCTGCCGATGCGAGGACAGGAACAGTCGGGCGGATAGTGATCAGGCACAGCGAAACAGTTGCATATGATCTGTACCGGTTCCAAATCGCACAATCTGAAGCTGCCCCGATCTCGCACGCGGTGATGTACTTCCGGCCATCGTCAGAGCCGGAGCACATCCATGAACCCAGCCGTCAGCAAGGTGCGCGAAGCCAAGCTGGAGTTTTATCGCAAGAAGGGAAAAATCCACGCCAAAGCGGTGCAAGGTCGTTTCAACAGCCTGCGCTGGGCCATGGTGTGGCTCACCCAGATCGTGTTCTACGGCGCGTGCTGGTTGCCGTGGGCAACCGAAGCCGGCACGCGGCAGGCGATCCTGTTCGACATCGTCGACGACAAGCTCTACCTCTTCGACCTGGTGCTGTGGCCGCAGGATGCGCTGCTGCTCGCCTTCATCCTGATCCTCGCGGCAACCGCGCTCTTCTTCACCACCGCCATCGCAGGGCGCCTGTTCTGCGGCTTTGCCTGTCCGCAGACGGTCTATACGTCGATCTTCGTGTGGATCGAAGGCAAGGTCGAAGGCGACCACCTCGCCCGCCTGCGCCTCGACCAGCGCCCCATGTCGGCACGAAAGCTGCTGATCAAGTCGATCAAGCACGGCATCTGGGCGCTGGTGGCCGCGTGGACCGCGATCACCTTCGTCGGCTACTTCACGCCGATCCGGGAACTGCTACCGGCGATCGCCAGCATCCAGACGGGGCCTTGGGAAACCTTCTGGCTGATCTTCTACGCGACCTTCACCTACCTGCAGGCGGGGCTGGCGCGCGAGGCCGTATGCCAGCATATGTGTCCGTACTCGCGCTTCCAGGGCGTGATGATCGATCCGGATACGGCGAACGTCAGCTACGACGCCCAGCGCGGGGAACCTCGTGGCGTCTTGCGCCAGGCCGGCAACAAGGGCGACTGTATCGACTGCGGGATCTGCGTGCAGGTGTGTCCGACGGGCATCGACATTCGGGACGGCCTGCAATACCAGTGCATCAACTGCGGCCTGTGTATCGACGGTTGCGACGAGGTCATGGACAGGATCGGCGCACCGCGCGGCCTGATCCGCTTCACGAGCGAGCGCGAACTTGCCGGCCAGCCCAAGGGCGCTGCCGTCTGGTCACGGCCACGAACCCTGGTCTACGTTGGCTTGCTGCTGGTGTTCACGGCGCTGGGTGCGTGGACGCTGACCGAACGCGTGCTGCTGCGGGTGGAAGTGCACCGGGATCGCGGTGCCCTGATGCAGGAGACCACCGACGGCCGGATCGAGAACAGCTACACCCTCAAGCTCATCAACATGGACGAGGCGACCCGACAATTCAGGGTCGGTGTAGGCGGCCTGCCGGGGCTGCGGATCGAGGGGGGCGCCGAGTTCGCAGTCGAGCCAGGTCGTGTCCACACCGTCACGCTCACCCTGTCATCCCCGCTCGAAGGCATGCCGTCCGGCGTGCAGCCGATCGCGTTCGAGACGGTGGCGCTGCACGACTCCAGTCTTGCCGTGCGCGAGAAGAGCACCTTCATCCTGCCCACCCACTGAACAGTCAGCCGCCATGCACCGCTCCAACGAAACCGAGCCGCGCGTGGCGGACGAGCCTTGCGGTCACGGGTCCAGGTCAGGGCATGAAGCGGTTCAAGCACCAGCGCTGCATCCCGCCCCGAGCGCAAGTTCCACCGCCGCCGCCGCATGGATCGCCGTGGTGTCGAACAATGGCACGCTCGCGTCCTGCGCCCCCACCAGCATCGAGATCTCGGTGCAGCCGAGGATGATGCCTTGCGCGCCGCGTTCGACCAGGCGGCGCATCACGTCCTGGTAGGCGGCACGCGAGGCGTCGTCGACACGGCCCAGGCAGAGTTCCTCGTAGATGACGCGATGCACGCGGTCGCGGTCGTCCGGCTCGGGAACCAGCACCTCGATGCCGTGGCGCTCCGCCAGGCGGCCGCGGTAGAAGGCCTACTCCATGGTGAAGCGCGTGCCGAGCAGGCCGACGCAGGACAGGCCGGCACGGCGGATGGCCGCTGCGGTGGAGTCGGCGATGTGGAGCAGCGGGATGTTCGTCGCGGCTTCGATGGCTGGAGCCACCTTGTGCATGGTGTTGGTGCACAGCACGATGAAGTCGACCCCGGCGCGCACCAGCGCCTGCGCGGCCTCGGCAAGCATGGCACCGGCGGCGTCCCAGTCGCCGTCGTGCTGCAGGCGCTCGATCTCGGCGAAGTCGACGCTGTAGAGCACGATCCTGGCCGAGTGCAGGCCGCCGAGGCGGGTCTTCACCGCTTCGTTGATCTGCCGGTAGTAGGGCACGGTGGATTCCCAGCTCATGCCGCCGAGGAGGCCGATGGTCTTCATGGGTCGCGGGTCCGGGGTGATGGGGAGCACACATGATGCCATGGGGGTCGAGCCTGGCGCCGCGGGCGTGGCGAGCCGCAGGCGCGATCGCAAACGTCGACCTGCGGGAATTTCTGCTGGCCGGTGTGGCTCTGCACCGCCTGGCGCTCTTGAGGGCGGTTCGAGCACCCCGCCATGTAGGAGCGCCGGCAGACGCGAACACGGCGGTGCAAGCTTGCGACCCCGCAGCCATTCGAACTGCCCTGTTCGCGCCTGCCGGCGCTCCTACAGCAAAGACGTCGCGCATCGGCGGCGGTTGGACGTTCCCAACGCTTGCGCGGTATCGGCTGCGGTCGGATGGGCCCGACGGCCGCTCGTTAACCCGCCAGCCCGCGGGCGAGGTCGGCCTTGAGGTCGTCGATGTCCTCGAGCCCGACGGCGATGCGCAGAAGGCCCTCGCCGATGCCGGCGGTGGCGCGCGCCTCGGCGCTGATGCGGCCGTGGGTGGTGGTCGGGGGGTGGGTGATGGTGCTCTTGGTGTCGCCGAGGTTGGCGGTGATCGAGATCAGGCGAGTCGCATCGACCACCTTCCAGGCCGCATCACGGCCACCCTTGAGGTCGAAGCTGACGATCGCGCCGCCGCTCTTTTGCTGGCGCATCGCGAGCGCGTGCTGGGGGTGGGATTCCAGTCCGGGGTAATACACCCGCGCCACGCCCGGCTGCGCCTCGAGCCAGCGCGCGAGCACGAGCGCGCTCGCCGATTGCGCCTCCATGCGGATGCGCAGCGTCTCCAGGCCCTTGAGGATCACCCAGGCGTTGAAGGGCGACAGCGTGGGGCCGGCGGTGCGCAAAAACTTGAACACCTCGTCGGTGACCGCCTTGCTGCCGACCACCGCGCCGCCGAGCACCCTGCCCTGGCCGTCGAGGTACTTGGTGGCCGAATGCACGACGACGTCGGCGCCGAGCTCGAGCGGGCGCTGCAGCGCCGGCGTGCAGAAGCAGTTGTCGACCGCGAAGATCACGCCGGCCGCGCGCGCGATCGCCGCCACGCCGGCGATGTCGATGACCTCGGTGAGCGGGTTGGACGGCGTCTCGGTGAAGAAGAGCCTGGTGCGCGGCGTAATCGCGGCGCGCCAGGCGTCGAGGTCGGTGGCCGGCACGAAGGTGGTGGCGATGCCGAACTTCGACAGGATGCCGCCGAAGAGCTGCTGGGTGGCGCCGAACAGGCCGTTGGAGGCGACCACGTGATCGCCAGCCTGCATGGTCGCCATCGCCAGCGACAGGATTGCCGACATGCCCGAGGCGGTGGCGATGCAGGCCTCGCCGCCCTCGAGCGCGGCAAGCCGGGTCTGCATCGCAGTGACCGTGGGGTTGGAGAAGCGTCCATAGACGTAGCCCTCCTCCTCCCCCGAAAAACAGGCCGCCGCCTGCGCCGCGCTGCCGAACACGAAGCTCGAGGTCAGATACATCGCCTCACCATGCTCGCGGAACTGGGTGCGCTCGGTGCCGGCGCGCACGGCCAGGGTGTCGGGGTGAAGCTCGGGAGGAAGGGCGCTGTTCATCGTGATCGTGGAGTGTCTTGTCTGGGTACGGCTCAACGCTCGCCGTCGGAGGCGAGGTTCAGGTCGAGCTGGCAGTCGTCGGCGTCATCGTGGTCGTTCTTGCTCGCCTTCGCTTCGCCGCGCTGGTTCTCGACGCCATTGAGGTACTCGACGGTGATGTCGCCGGTGATGTACTGGCCGTCGAAGCACGAGGTTTCGAAGAAGTGGATCGACGGGTTGAGCGCGCGCACGGAGGCCTTGAGATCGTCGAGATTCTGGTAGATCAGGCCGTCGGCACCGATCTCGCGGGCGATCTCCTCTTCGCTGCGGTCGGAGGCAATCAGCTCGCTGCGGGTCGGCATGTCGATCCCGTAGACGTTGGCGTAGCGCACCGGAGGCGCCGCCGAGGCGAGGTAGACCTTCGACGCGCCTGCCTCGCGCGCCATGTTGACGATCTCCTTGCTGGTGGTGCCGCGCACGATGGAGTCGTCGACCAGCAGCACGCTCTTGCCCTTGAACTCCTGATGGATGGTGTTCAGCTTCTGGCGCACCGACTTCTTGCGCGTGGACTGGCCAGGCATGATGAAGGTCCGGCCGATGTAGCGGTTCTTGACGAAGCCTTCGCGATACGGCAGGTCCAGGCGATCGGCCATCTGCATCGCCGACGGCCGGCTGGAGTCGGGAATCGGGATCACCACGTCGATGTGCACGTTGGGCATGGTGCGCCGCATCTTGTCGGCGAGAAACTCGCCCATCTTGATGCGCGACTCGTACACCGACACGCCATCGATGATCGAGTCGGGCCGCGCCAGATAGACGAACTCGAACATGCACGGCGCCTGCACCGTCTTGGCCGCGCACTGGCGGCTGTGGAAGTTGCCGGCGATGTCGACCAGCACCGCTTCGCCGGGCGCGACGTCGCGCAACAGGCGGTAACCGAGCACATCGAGCGCCACCGACTCCGAGGCCACCAGCCATTCGGTGCCCGCCTCGCAGTCGTTGCGGCCGATCACCAGCGGGCGGATGCCGTAGGGATCGCGGAAGGCGAGCAGGCCGTAACCGGCGATCATCACCACCACCGCGTAGGCACCGCGGACGCGCCGGTGCACCCCGGCAACGGCACGGAAGATCGCTTCCTCGTCGAGCTTGAGCCCCTTGCAGGCCGCTTGCAGCTCGTGCGCAAGCACGTTGAGGAGGACTTCAGAGTCGCTGCTGGTGTTGATGTGGCGCAGGTCGGACAGGAACATCTCGCGCTTGAGTTCCTCCGAGTTGGTCAGGTTGCCGTTGTGCGCGAGCAGCAGGCCGAACGGCGAATTGACGTAGAAGGGCTGCGCCTCGGCGGCGTTGTAGGCCGACCCGGCGGTGGGATAGCGGACGTGGCCGATGCCCCAGTTGCCCTCGAGATTGCGCATGTTGCGGGTGCGGAACACGTCACGCACCAGGCCCGAGCCCTTGTGCATGTGAAAGCGCCCGCCCTCCGACGTGGCAATGCCGGCCGCGTCCTGGCCGCGGTGCTGCAACACCTGCAAGCCGTCATAGAGCAGTTGGTTGACCGGGGAGGTGGCGACGACGCCGAGAATTCCGCACATGGATTTGGGCCTATCTGAAACGAATCTTGTCGGCCACCTCGAGAGGCAGCCAGGGTTTGACGGCAATCACCGCCGACTCGAGCGGCGCCGAGAACAGCGCATCACGCCACCACGGCTCCTTCGACACGCCGGCCAGCCCGCCAATCAACACGACCACGAGGGCGACCGCCAGCCCGCGCGCGACGCCGAACAGCGCACCGAAGAAGCGGTCGGTCGCACCAAGGCCGGCGGCGCGCAGCAACTCGCGCAGCAGGTAGCGCAGCAGCGCAGCGAGGATCAGCACGCCGACCACGACCAGCGCGCCACCGGCGACCTGGCGCCACATCGGCTCGGCGATCATGGCGGAAAAAACGTCGGCCGCCTGTTCGTTATAGCGCCACGCGGCAAATAGCGCAGCCGCCCAAGCGAGCAGGGCCATGACCTCGCTGACCAGGCCGCGCCACAGGCCGATCAGGGCGGAAAAGGCGAGCAGACCGAGAAAGGCGTAGTCGAAGACGGTCATGGTCCGGGCGCGGTCAGCGCGGCTGCAGCACCGCG
>JAKLLJ010000173.1:0-281 GCA_023150215.1 Thauera sp.
CGCGCCGCGCCGCCCACCACGCCAGCGGCAGCGCGAGCGCGATCTCGGCCATCACGAACAGGAGCTGGATCCAGCGGTTGGCGTCATTGGGGTCGAGGCCGAGCAGGATCAGCGCCTGGCGGGCGATCCAGTAGCCGGCGGCGACGCCGGCGAGCATCGCGGCGAAGCCGATCAGCTCGCGCTTGGGGTCGGAGGCGAGCGGCCTCAGCGCCGCCGACACGCGCGGCAGCGCCAGCAGCGACAGCGCGCCGCTGGCCGCCAGGATCAGCGCCATGGTCTCG
>JAKLLJ010000173.1:291-6989 GCA_023150215.1 Thauera sp.
CGGCCCAGATCAGCGCGATGCCGCCCGACAGGATCATCGCCAGGCGGTAGGCGAACACATGCACCGAGGCGCCCAGGCCGCGTTCGGCCTCGGGCAGCAGGTCGGTGCGGTAGGCGTCGACCACCACGTCCTGCGAGGCCGACAGGAAGGCGATCGTCACCGCGGTGGCAGCGAACAGGCCGGGGGTGGCGGTGGGCGAGAGCGTCGCCATCCACCACAGCAGCGCGGCGAGGGCGAACTGCGTTAGCGCCAGCCAGCCGCGGCGGCGACCGAGCCAGGGCGGCTCGAAGCGGTCCATCAGCGGCGCCCACAGGAACTTGAACGTGTAGGGGATGCCGACGAGGCCGAAGAAGCCGATGGTGGCGATGTCCACGCCGTCGACCGTCAGCCAGGCCTGCATGGCCTGCCCGGTCAGCGCCAGAGGCAGGCCGGAGGCGAAGCCGACCACCAGGATGGCGGACATGCGCCAGATGCGCGCGAGGGCGATGGGAAGAGGGAAAGGCAAGGGCTTGGGGGGCATTGCAGGGCTGCGCATTATCGCAGATCATCCGCGCCCCCCCGGTTTACACAATTCGATACTTTGCTTGCGTCCGGCTCGTTCTGCCTCAACAATGCCGGCAAAAGCAGTTTCCCCGATTCGAGGAGGTCGTTTTTCATGTCCTACACCGTGACCGTGGTCTTCGGCGGCGAGCGCGAGTACGAGTTCGCGCTGCGCGAGGCCGACGTGGCCTCGACCACCAAGGAGCAGGCCCGGACTTGGCTCGCGAACGAGTTCGAGGAACTCGAATGCACGCCGTCCAACCCGATGGGCAAGGTGCTGGTGCTCGACATGGTGCTCAACGTCGCCAAGTACGGCGGCGAGGGCCGTTTCGAGCAGGGCACCGAATGGGCGCGCAAGTACGCGCTCTACACCGCTGCCGCCCTCGATCGCCCGGCGGTGAGGGTCGACGTGACGGCCTTCGTCGTCGGCTGAGCGTTCGGCGCGCCGGGCTCGGGTGCGAAGGCCTCAGCCGTCGCGCCCGAGTCGGTACACCGCCACGCTGGCGAGGAAGTTCGGTTCATCCAGCATCAGCTTGCCTTCGTCGAAGGCCAGGCGTTCGCGCACCGCGATGCCGTTCATCTCGCACAGCGCGTCGAAGTCGGCGATGGTGAAGAAGCGCACGTTGGGGGTGTTGAACCACTGGTGCGGCAGGCTCTCCGACACCGGCATGCGGCCGTTGAGGATGCTCTGGCGGTGGCGCCAGTAGCCGAAGTTGGGGAAGCTCACCACCGCCTCGCGGCCAACGCGCAGCATCTCGTGCAGGATGCCCTGGGTGTTGTGCATGGCTTGCAGCGACAGGCTCATGATCACGTGGTCGAAGAAGCCGTCCTCCAGTCCCACCAAGCCCTTTTCCAGGTCCATCTGGATCACGTTGACGCCGTTCTTCACGCTCGCCAGCAGCTTGTCGGGGTCGTTCTCGACGCCGTAGCCCTGCACCTGGCGCACCTGCATGAGGTGCTTGAGCAGGTCGCCGTCGCCGCAGCCGAGGTCGAGCACCTTCTCGCCGGGCTCGATCCATTGCGTGATCACTTCATAGTCGTAGCGGTAGGAGGTCATATCAGTATGCGCTGAGCCGTCTCAAGCGTACTGATGCCCCCTCGGGGGGCAACGAACGCAGTGAGCGTGGGGGTTGTATCAATTTACACCTCGATGCGGTCGAACCAGGCCGATAGCAGCGCGTGGTAGCGCGTCTCGTCGAGCAGGAAGGAGTCGTGGCCGGCCGGGCAGTCGATCTCGGCGTAGCTGACCTTGCGCTTGTTGTGCAGCAGGGCATAGACGATCTCGCGCGAGCGCGCGGGCGAGAAGCGCCAGTCGGTGGTGAAGGACACGACCAGGAAGCTTGCCGTGGCGCGCGCCAGTGCAGCGGGCAGATTGCCGCCGTACTCGAAGGCGGGATCGAAGTAGTCGAGCGCCTTGGTGGTCAGCAGGTAGGTGTTGGCGTCGAAGTAGCCGGCGAACTTGTCGCCCTGGTAACGCAGGTAGGACTCGATCTCGAACTCGACGTCGTAGCTGTAGGTGTTGCGGCCGTGGCGCAGGCTGCGGCCGAACTTCTCCGCCATCGAATCATCGGACAGATAGGTGATGTGGCCGACCATGCGAGCCAGCTTGAGGCCGCGCGCCGGTACCACGCCGTGTGCGTAATAGTGGCCGCCGTGAAATTCCGGATCGGTGAGGATGGCCTGGCGCGCCACCTCGTTGAAGGCGATGTTCTGCGCGGTGAGCTTGGGTGCGGCGGCGATCACCGCGACGTTGGCGACGCGCTCGGGGAACTGCAGCGCCCACGACATCGCCTGCATGCCGCCGAGCGAGCCGCCGACGATGGCGGCGAAGCGGCGGATGCCGAGCTGGTCGGCCAGGCGCGCCTGCGACTCGACCCAGTCTTCCACGGTGACGAAGGGGAAGTCGGCGCCCCACAGCGCGCCGGTGGCGGGGTTGATCTGGTTGGGGCCGGAAGAGCCGTAACAGCCGCCGAGGTTGTTGACCCCGATCACGAAGAACTTGCGCGTATCGAGTGGCTTGCCCGGGCCGATCAGGTTGTCCCACCAGCCGACGTTGTGCGGCGCGTCGGCATAGGTGCCGGCGACGTGGTGCGAGCCCGACAGCGCGTGGCACACCAGCACCGCGTTGCTGCGCTCGGCGTTGAGCGTGCCGTAGGTCTCATAGACCAGATGATAGTTGTCCAGCGTGCCGCCGCTGCGCAGCGCCAGCGGCTCGGTGAACTCGGCCCGCTGCGGCGCGACCACGCCGACCGATTGGGGAGCGATCATTTTCGTCATCTGCAAAACAAAAAACCCAGCCGGCTGCAAACGCGGACTGGGTGCCCTCGCTTTAGCCGTATTTGTTGAGCGCCCGCAAGCTGTTGATCAAATCGGCGCTAGATGGCGGGAAGTTAGCGCCCGGGAAGGGAAAAGTCAAACGGCCGGCATGATAAGATTTTTGCCTCGTTTCCGCCCTTCGCAAGCCATGATCCAGGTTCTTCTCAACGGCCAGCCCGAAGCGCTGGCTCCCGATCTCTCCGTGCTCGCCCTGCTCGAGGCACGCGGCCTAGTCGGCAAGCGCCTCGCGGTCGAGCGCAACGGCGAGATCGTGCCCAAGGCCCGCCACGCCGAAGTGAAACTCGCCGACGGCGACCGCCTGGAAATCGTCGTCGCCGTCGGTGGCGGCTGACAGCACAAGCCCCCCACGGCGCCCTCTTTTATCGCCCCCTGTAGGAGCGGCGGCAGCCGCGAATACAGCGCCCAAGGCCGCGCTGCCTCCGACGCGACGGCGCGGATGCCGAGCGGCCCGCGGATGCCGAATGCCCCATTCGCGGCTGCCGCCGCTCCTACAGGCGCTTGTCGCCGCAACCGATTTTTCTTTCTCAGACAAACCCTCACAGGCTCTCAACATGAACGACCCTCTGGTCATCGCCGGCAAGGCCTACCCCTCGCGCCTGCTCGTCGGCACGGGCAAATACAAGGATTTCGCCGAAACGCGCGAGGCCATCGACGCCAGCGGCGCCGCCATCGTCACGGTGGCCATCCGCCGCACCAACATCGGCCAGAACCCGGGCGAGCCCAACCTGCTCGACGTGCTGCCGCCGGAGAAATTCACCATCCTGCCCAACACCGCCGGCTGCTACACCGCCGACGACGCGGTGCGCACGCTGCGCCTGGCGCGCGAGCTGCTGGACGGCCACGCGCTGGTCAAGCTCGAGGTGCTCGGCGACCCGAAGAGCCTGTTCCCCAACATGCCCGAGACGCTCAAGGCCGCCGAGACCCTGGTCAAGGACGGCTTCGAGGTCATGGTCTACTGCGCCGACGACCCCATCCAGGCGAAGATGCTCGAAGACATCGGCTGCTGCGCGATCATGCCGCTCGCCTCGCTGATCGGCTCCGGCATGGGCATCCTCAACCCGTGGAACCTGCGCCTCATCATCGACAACGCCAAGGTGCCGGTGCTGGTCGATGCCGGCGTGGGCACCGCGTCGGACGCCGCGATCGCGATGGAGCTGGGCTGCGACGGCGTGCTGATGAACACCGCGATCGCCGCTGCCGCCCGCCCGGTGCTGATGGCGAGCGCGATGAAGAAAGCGGTCGAGGCTGGGCGTGAGGCCTTCCTCGCCGGGCGCATGCCGCGCAAGTTCTACTCGGCCGACCCGAGCTCGCCGACGCAGGGGCTGATCGGTTCATGAACGAAGTACGCAAGGAAAGCGCTGCCGCCGACCGGACGCAGGACGACGCCGGGCACGGCATGGCCAGCCCCGTTGTCGCGCCGATCGCCGGCGAGATGAGCGCCCAAGTCGAGATCATCGGCCGCGACAGCCCCGAGCATCGCTTCTCCAGCCGCAGCATCCGCAGCTTCGTGCTGCGCCAGGGCCGCATGTCCGAGGCGCAGCAGCGCTACCTCGACGACATGCTGCCGAAGATCGGCATCGACTACCGCGTTGCGCCGCTCGATCTGGACGAGGCTTTTGGCCGCCAGGCGCCGAAGATCCTCGAGATCGGCTTCGGCATGGGCGAGACCACGGCGCGCATCGCCGCGGCGATGCCGGAGCACGACTTCCTCGGCATCGAGGTGCACACGCCTGGCGTGGGCGCGCTGTGCAAGCTGATCGCCGAGGGCAATCTGACCAACCTGCGCATCATGCAGCACGACGCGGTCGAGGTGATGCGCGACATGATCGCCGATGGTGCGCTCGCCGGCGTGCATCTGTTCTTCCCCGACCCCTGGCGCAAGAAGCGCCACTTCAAGCGCCGCATCGTTCAGGCCGACTTCGTCGCCCTGATCGCGCGCAAGCTCGCCCCCGGGGGCTACTTCCACTGCGCCACCGACTGGGAGGACTACGCGCACTGGATGCTCGAAATCATCGCCGCCGAGCCGTTGCTGCACAACACCGCCGACGGCTTTGCACCGCGTCCCGACTACCGGCCGCTGACGAAATTCGAAAACCGTGGTCTGAAGCTGGGTCATGGCGTGTGGGACCTCGTGTTCCGCCGCCGCTCCGAATGAATCGTTCGCCATCCGAGGAAACCGCGGCGTGATACGAGGCCTGTTCCGCTTCATCTACAAGGTGCTGCGCATGTTCGTGCGCCTGCTCGACCTGGTCGTGCGCGGGGTGTTCTACGCGCTGCTGATTTTCGGCCTGGGCGTGCTGGTGTCGTTCTTCTTCCACCCCGAGCCCGAGGTGCCCGCAGGCGCTGCGCTGGTGCTGCGGCCGGTGGGCACCATCGTCGAGCAGGCCGAGCTCGAGCCGCCGCTCGCGCTGCTGCGTGCCGGGGGCGCCCCCGCCGGGCAGTTGCGGCTGGCCGACCTGGTCGAGGCGGTGCGCAGCGCGCGTGACGACGAGCGCATCGCCGCGTTGGTGATCGAGACCGACGAGCTGGTCGGCGGCGGCTTCTCCAAGCTCGCCGAGCTGCGCGCCGCGATCGCCGACTTCAAGGCCGCCGGCAAGCCGGTGCTGGCGCGCGGCGAGCGCTTCACCCAGTCGCAGTACTACCTCGCCTCGGTCGCCGACGAGGTGCATCTGTCGCCCGATGGCTTCGTGCTGCTGCGCGGCCTGGCGCGCTACGGCACCTATTTCAAGGACGCGCTCGACAAGCTCGGGGTCAAGGTGCATGTGTTCCGCGTCGGCGAGTACAAGTCCTTCGCCGAGCCCTTCACCCGCAACGACATGTCGGCCGAGGATCGCGAATCCACCCGCGACCTGCTCGACGGCCTGTGGCGGATCATGCGCGACGACATCGCCGCCAGCCGCAAGCTCACGCCCGCGGCGGTCGATGCCCATGTCAACAACATCCGCGACGCGCTCGCCGCGAGCGGCGGCGACGCCGCCCAGGCCGCACTCGCCGCCGGCCTGGTCGATCGCTTCAGCACGCGCGACGAGTGGCGCGCGCGCCTGATCGAGGCGGTCGGCATCGCAAGCGATGACAAGGAACCGCGCAGCATCGATCTCGACGACTACCTCCTGCTCTCGGCGCGCGACACGGACGCGGCCGCCAGCGTGGCGGTGATCGTCGCTCAGGGCACCATCGTCGATGGTGCCGAGCCGGCGGGCGTGGTCGCCGGCGACACCTTCGCCCACCTGATCCGCGCGGCGCGCGAGAACGACGACATCAAGGCGCTGGTGCTGCGCATCGACAGCCCCGGCGGCAGTGCGTGGGCGTCCGAGCTCATTCGGCGCGAGCTGCAGCTCACCCGTGATGCGGGCAAGCCGGTGATCGCCTCGATGAGCTCGGTGGCGGCCTCGGGCGGTTACTGGATCGCCGCCGGCGCCGACGAGATCTGGGCAGCGCCCGGCACCGTGACCGGCTCGATCGGCATCTTCGGCCTCTTCCCCGAGTTCGCCGAGCCGCTGCGCCGGCTCGGCGTCGGTGTCGACGGCGTGGCCACAGCGCCGCTCGCCGGCGCGCTCGACCCGCGCCGTCCGCTCGACCCGGCGGCGGCCGAGGCGATGCAGCTCGGTATCGATCACGGCTACCGCCGCTTCCTCGAGGTGGTGGCGCAGGCGCGCAAGATGAGCATCGCGGAGGTCGACGCGGTCGCGCGCGGCCGCGTGTGGCCCGGCGAGGCGGCGAGCCGGCTCGGCCTGGTGGACAAGCTCGGCGGCCTGGGCGATGCAATCGAGGCTGCGGCCGCGCGTGCCGGCGTGGACGACTACGACGTGGTGTGGCCGGAG
>JAKLLJ010000174.1 GCA_023150215.1 Thauera sp.
AGCGCGCTGGGCCACCCGCTGGTGGCTGGGCGCACTGCTGCTGGCGCTGCTCTACCTCACCCACCTGGTCATCGCCGGCCAGCCCTGGGGCATCGTCTACGGCATGGGGGTGTGGGGCGCGAAGGCAGTGAGCGCGCTCGGCTGGGACCTGTCGGGCGATGCCTTCTGGGGGGGGGCGCCGCATGCGCAGCGCCTGCTCGATCCGATCCTTGCCGATGTCACCTCGGTGACCAACATCGGCCTTATCTATGGCGCGATCGCCGCCTCACGCTGGAATGGCGCGCCCGAGCTCAGCCTGCCTTCGGGCAAGCGCCTGATCGCTGCGGCGATCGCTGGTCTGGTGATGGGCTACAGCGCGCGCATGGCCTTCGGCTGCAACGTCGGTGCCTACCTTGGCGGCATCGCCTCGGCCAGTGTGCACGGCTGGGTGTGGTTCGCGCTCGCGTTCACCGGCTCCATCGTCGGCGTGCGCATCCGTCGCCGCATCGGCAGCTAAGGGAGACGACATGGACAAAAAACGCGCTTTCCGCGCCGGCTTTGTGCTGTTCTGGCTGGTCGCGCTCGGGCTCCTTGTGCTCGACACCGCGAGCAGCAGCGGGGTACGGGTCGAACCCCCGCCCATCGCGTTCGGCAGCGGCCAGGCGGCCTCGGGCGGGCATTGTTCGGGGCGTTAGGGGGCGGTTTCGAGGTTGCGGGGGCTGGCGCGCGCCGACGGCACGCGTTCGCGGCTTCCGCCGCTCCTACAGAAACCCGCGACGCCCGGACGCCCGCCGTGCCCCGGGACGCCCGCCGTGCCCCGGGACGCCCGCGGCGCTTCGGATGTCTCCCCGCGTTTGCGGAGAATCGTTGCGTCTGCGGCGGGGCGATTTTCGGCGCGATGGTTTCTGTAGGAGCGGCGGAAGCCGCGAACCCTTGCCACATCATTCGCGCCGCGGTCGTGCCCGACGTGCGAAAAGGCCCGCGGCTTCCGCCACCCCCGCCGCGACGCTGGCGCGCCGGATCTTCCTTCTTGCGCCGCGCGCTTACCCTTTCTCGCCCTTTGCCGCCAGGTAGATCCCCATCAGCAGCAGGCTGAAGCCGACAAACTGCAGTGGCGCGAAGCCCTCGCCGAAGATGATGAAGGCCATCAGCGCGCTGCCCACCGGCTCGCCCAGGGTGACCACCGCCACGAAGGTCGCCGACACGTAGCGCAGTGACCAGTTGTAGGCGGTGTGGCCGAGCAATTGTGGCCCGAGTGCCATTGCCAGCAGCACCAGCCACGCGCTTCCCGAGAGCGCGACCAACTCCACGCCGCCGATGCCGCTGGCGGCGAACAGGAACAGCGCGGCCGCGCCGTAGGCCAGCCAGATGTAGGCCGGCAGCCCCAGCCCGGCGCGCAGCCGGCGGCCGATCAGCAGGTAGGCGGAGAAGCACCAGCTTCCGATCAGCGCCAGCAGATTGCCGAACATGGGGTTGCTGCCGGCGCTGGCGGTCTGGCTGTCGCTCCAGAAGATGAACAGGCTGCCGGCGAAGGACAGTGCGATACCGCCCATCATCATGCGCGTGGGCGTCTCGCGGAAGATGAGGAAGGAGGCCAGCCCGATCCACAGCGGGTTGGTGGTGACGAGCGCGGTGCTCGAGGCCACCGAGGTGTATTCGAGCGAGCTGATCCAGGTGGCGAAGTGGAGCGCGAGGAAGAAGCCGGCGGCGAGCGCCATGCCGATCTGCTTGCGGCTGAGGCGGACGAGTTCGTGGCGCGACTGCAGGAAGGCGACCGGGGTAATGATCAACGCGGCGAAGCCGAGCCGCCAGGTGGCGACGGCGAGCGAGCTCACGCCCTCGGCTTGGGCGAGGCGGGCGAAGATGGCGCCGAAGGAGATCGCGGTGAGGCCGATGCCGAGGACGACGAAGGGGAGCCAGCGGGCGGGTTGGGGTGTGGGGGACATCGGCAGCGGCGAGGGGTTGGTGAGCGAGGTCGAGTGCGCTCTGGAGGGCTTCGAGCGCTTGTGATGCGTGTTCAAGTTGTTGTGAGACAGCGACTCGGTACAGGACCGCCAGGGAGGCGGAATGATTACGGCTCGGTCGGGCACTGGCTCGGTGCGCAGGAAGTTGGCGCCCGGTGCCCCATCGTCCGACCTCCGTGCAAGGTTCATCCGCGCCCGTATCGGGTCGTATCCGGAAGCGCGCCGGTTTCCTGTAGGAGCGCCGGAAGGCGCGAACCGTGCGGTGCCGCCGCATCATGGCGATCGGCGTGTGCTGCGGTTCGCGCCTTCCGGCGCTCCTACAGAAGGCGTTTTGGCGCGATTGTGCCGTATTGCGTCGGAACCTCGGTGGGTCGCCCGATCGAGGCGGGGCCGCCGGTCGGCGCCATGCTTCTCACGCCTTACGCCTTACGCCTTACGCCGCTCACGCGTGCCCGCCCTCCAGATACGCCGCGCGCACCTCCGGACTCGCCAGCAACTCCGCGCCGGTGCCGGCGAGCGTGATCTCGCCGTGCTGCAGGACGTAGCCCCGGTGCGCCACGCGCAGGGCCTGGTTGGCGTTCTGCTCCACCAGCAGGATGGTCATGCCGTGATCGCGGTTGAGCTCCTTGACGATCTGGAAGATCCGCCGGATGTAGATCGGCGCCAGCCCGAGCGAGGGCTCGTCGAGCAGCAGCAGCTTGGGCCGGCTCATCAGCGCGCGGCCGATCGCCAGCATCTGCTGCTCGCCGCCCGACAAGGTGCCGGCGCGCTGCGACTGGCGTTCCTGCAGGATCGGGAACATCGCGAACACGCGTGCGGTGTCGGCGGCGTAGTTGGCCGGGTCCGCATGCGCCGTGCCCATCTGCAGGTTCTCGATCACCGTCATGCGCGGGAAGATGCGCCGGCCCTCGGGCACCAGGGCGATGCCGCGGCGGGCGATCTCGTGCGTGTGCACGCGGGTGATGTCCTCGCCGTCGAACACGATGCGCCCGGCGCTCGCCTTGGGGTTGCCGAACAGGCTCATCATCAGCGTCGACTTGCCGGCGCCATTGGCGCCGATCAGGGTGACGATCTCGCCGACCTGGACCTCGACGTCGATGCCCCGCAGCGCGTGGATGTGGCCGTAATGGGCGTGCACGCCCTCCATCTTGAGCATCATGCCGTGGCCCCTCCCGTCACTTCTTCTTCTTCGTCCTCGCCCAGGTAGGCCTTGATCACCTGCGGGTCATGCTTGACGTGCTCCGGCGTGCCTTCGGCGATCTTGCGCCCGTAGCTGATCACGCCGATGTGATCCGACACGTTCATCACCACGCTCATGTCGTGCTCGATGAGCAGGATCGCGATCCCCATCTCGCCGCACAGGTAGAGCAGCAGCTCGTTCAACTCGGCTGACTCGCGCGGGTTGAGGCCGGCAGCCGGTTCGTCCAGGCACAGCAGCACCGGATCGACGCACAGCGCGCGCCCGATCTCGATGCGGCGCTGGATGCCGTAGGGCAGGTCGCCCGCGGCATCGTCGGCGAGGTGCTCGAGCTTGAGGCGCTGCAGCCACATCGCGTCGTCGCGCTCGATCGCCTCGCGTTCGGCCTGGCGGTAGCCGGGCAGCTTGAAGAGGCCGGCGATGGAAAACTTGGACGCACGCTGCAGCACGTTGTGCTGGGCGACGATCAGGTTCTCCAGCACCGTCATCTTCGGGAACAGGCGGATGTTCTGGAAGGTGCGCACGACCTGAGCGTCGCGCGCGACGCGGTGGCTGGGCAGGGCCTCCAGGCGCATCTCGCCGCGCGTGGGGTGGGCCAGGCGCAGGGTGCCGGTGGTCGGCTTGTAGAAGCCGGTGAGGCAGTTGAACAGCGTCGTCTTGCCGGCGCCGTTGGGGCCGATGATGCCGGTGATCCTGCCGGCCGGCACTTCCAGCGACAGGTCGTCGATCGCGGTGAGACCGCCGAAGCGCATGGTCAGGTTGCGCACCGACAGCAGGGTGCTGGTGGGGGTCTTGCTCATCACGCAGCCTCCTTGGTCGCACTCGCCTTGCCGAGTGCGTTCAGGCGCACGGTCGGTTCGCGGTGGGAGAGCAGGCCGCCCGGACGCCACACCATGATCAGCACCATCGCCAGGCCGAACAGCAGCATGCGGTACTCGGCGAAGTTGCGTCCGAACTCGGGGATCAGCACCAGCAGCGTGGCCGCCAGCACCACGCCCATCTGCGAGCCCATGCCGCCGAGCACGACGATGGCGAGGATGATCGCCGACTCGGTGAAGGTGAAGCTCTCGGGCGAGATGAAGCCCTGGCGCGCGGCGAAGAACACCCCGGCGAAGCCGCCCAGCATGGCGCCGATGGCGAAGGCTGAGAGCTTGATGTTGGTGGTGTTCATGCCCATCGCCTGGCAGGCGATCTCGTCCTCGCGCAGCGCCTCCCAGGCGCGGCCGACCGGCAGCTTGCGCAGCCGCGACACGAAGGCGTGGGTCAGCAGCGCCAGCACGAGGATCAGGTAGTAGAGGAAGATCAGCCGGTGCATCGGCGAGAACTCCAGCCCGAAGAATCCGGCGAAGGTCTGCCCGCCTTCCGGTGCGCTGCGGCTGAAGTCGAGGCCGAAGAAGCTCGGGCGAGGGATCGAGCTGATGCCGTTGGGGCCGTTGGAAAACTCGGTCCAGTTCACCAGGATGATGCGCACGATCTCGCCGAAGCCCAGCGTCACGATCGCCAGGTAGTCGCCGCGCAGGCGCAGGATCGGGTAGCCGAGCAGGATGCCGAAGGTGGCGGCCATCGCGCCCGACACCGGCAGCGCCTCCCAGAAGCTCCAGCCGAACTGGGTGGACAGCAGCGCATAGGAGTAGGCGCCCACCGCGTAGAAGGCGACGTAGCCGAGATCGAGCAGGCCGGCCAGCCCGACGACCACGTTGAGGCCCCAGCCCAGCATCACGTAGATCAGCACCGTGGTGGCGGTGTCGACCACGTAGCGGTTGTCGGAGAACACGATCGGCAGCGCGATCGAGGCGCCGAGCGCGACCCAGCCGAGCACATTGACCACGCGCTGCGCGCCGTGGGCGCGGTCGGCGGCGGTGGCGGTGCTGGCGCGGTCGCGGTCCTGCTTGCGGTTGCGCGCCTGGTCGATCGCCCAGCGCAGCAGCAGGCGGCCGGCGAACACCGCGGCGACGGCGGCGGCGAGCAGGCCGAAGCGGGTCTCCACCCCCAGCCGGCCGCCCACGTCCACCGTGGTGAGGCCGACCAGCGGAATGCCCAGGATGAGGCCGACGAAGGCCACCCAGCCGGCATCGCGCAGGCGCTCGGCAGGCGTCATCGCGTGACGCGCAAAGACGACGGCGCTCATCACACTTTCTCCACTTCAGGACGGCCGAGCAGGCCGGAGGGACGCAGCATCAGCACCAGGCACAGGATGCCGAAGGTGGCGACGTCCTTGTATTCCGCCCACAGGTAGGCGGCCCAGAAGGATTCGATCAATCCAATGAGGAGCCCGCCCAGCATCGCCCCAGGCAGCGAGCCGATGCCGCCCAGCACCGCCGCGGTGAAGGCCTTGATGCCGGCAAGGAAGCCGATGAAGAAGTCGACCACGCCGTAGTACACCGTGACCATCACCCCGGCCACCGCAGCGAGCGCCGCGCCGAGCATGAAGGTGTAGGAGATCGTGCGGTCGACATTGACGCCGAGCAGCGAGGCCATGGTGCGGTCCTGCTCGCAGGCGCGCTGCTGGCGGCCGAACGGGGTCTGCGTGATCATCCAGGTGAAGGCGCTCATCAGGATCACCGTGGTGACGATGATCAGCATCTGGCTCCAGCCGATCTGCACCGTGAAGCCCGGCGCGTCCCACAGCACGATGCCGCCTTCGAGTACCGGCGGGATGGGCTTGACGCGCGCACCCTGGGTGAGCTGCACGCTGTTCTGCAGGAAGATCGACACACCGATCGCGGAAATGAGCGGCGCCAGCCGGGTCGAGCCGCGCAGCGGGCGGTAGGCGGTGCGCTCGACCGCCCAGCCGTAGGCCGAGGTGAAGAAGATCGACACGATCAGCACGAAGGTCAGCGCGAGCGGGATCGAGGTCACGTCGGCGGCGGCGAGGATCGTAAACGCGGTGACCGCGATGAACGCGCTCACCATGAAGATGTCGCCATGGGCGAAGTTGATCATGCCGATGATGCCGTACACCATCGTGTAGCCGATGGCGATCAGGCCGTACATGGCGCCGAGCGTGAGCCCGTTGATCAGTTGCTGGAGTGCGTAGGCCACGATGTCTCCTGCTGTGGCGGTGCGGATGGCGCGGCCCCGCAAGGGGCCGTACCCATGTAGGAGCGGCGGAAGCCGCGAATGCAAGCGCGACGAAGCCGCCCATGTAGGCGCGGCGGAAGCCGCGAACGTGGGAGCGGGCAAGCCCGCTCCCACTGTGTGGCGCTCACCCTTTCAGGGCGGTTGCGGGCGCCACAGTCGCGCAGCTTCTTACTTCGCGTAGTCGTACTTGCCGCCCTGCCAGCGATAGACCACGAAGCCGGGCGCCTTCTGGTCGCCCTTGGCGTCGAAGGACAGTTCGCCGATCACGGTCTTGAAGTTGCCGCCGCGCATCGCCTTCTCGAGGTCGGCGTACTTGGTGCTCTTGGCGGCGGTGGCGGCCTGCTCGAACAGTTGCATGGCGGCGTAGGCGTACAGCACGTAGCCTTCCGGCTCGACCTTGGCAGCGCGGAACTTCTCCACCACCGGCGCGGCGTCCGGGTTCTTGCGTGCGTCGGGGGAGAACGTGAACATCACGTTGTCGGCAGCGGGGCCGGCGGCGGTGACGAGCTCGGAGTTGGTCATGGTGTCGCCGCCCATCACCGTGAGCTGCAGGCCGGCAGCCTGGGCCTGGCGCAGGATCAGCGCGACCTCGGTGTGGTAGCCGCCATAGGCCATCACCTCGACGCCGGCCTGCTTGAGCTTGGTGACGATGCCCGAGTAGTCCTTCTCGCCGGCGGTGATCGACTCGCGCAGCGCGGGTTTGGCGCCCTTGGCTTCCATCGCCTTGGCGATCTC
>JAKLLJ010000175.1 GCA_023150215.1 Thauera sp.
CGAGGTTGAAGAAGCCCATCAGCTCCTGCAACTGCCCGGCCTGTCCGCCGAGCTCCTCGGCGGTGGCGGCGAGCTCCTCGGAGGCGGAGGCGTTCTGCTGGGTGGCCTTGTTCAGCTGCCCCATGGCGTTGTTGATCTGGCCGACGCCGGCGGTCTGCTCCTGGCTGGCGGAGGCGATCTCCTGCACGAGGTCGGAGGTCTTGTTGATCGAGGGCACCATCTCGTCGAGCAGCTTGCCGGCGCGCTCGGCCAGGTGCACCGAGTTGCCGGCGAGCTCGCCGATCTCCTGCGCGGCGACCTGGCTGCGCTCGGCGAGCTTGCGCACTTCGGCGGCGACCACCGCGAAGCCCTTGCCGTGCTCGCCGGCGCGTGCGGCCTCGATCGCGGCGTTGAGCGCCAGCAGGTTGGTCTGGTAGGCGATGTCGTCGATGATGCCGATCTTGCCGGCGATGTTCTTCATCGCTGCGACGGTGGACTTGACCGCTTCGCCGCCTTCGCCGGCCTCGGTGGAGGACTTGCTCGCCATCGAGTCGGTGATCTTGGCGTTCTCGGAGTTCTGGT
The DNA here is from genome assembly GCA_023150215.1 of Thauera sp. Lineage (GTDB taxonomy): Bacteria > Pseudomonadota > Gammaproteobacteria > Burkholderiales > Rhodocyclaceae > Thauera. The sequence continues at coordinate 562 of JAKLLJ010000175.1, forward strand.
TGATCGAGGCGCTCATCTGCTCGATCGAGGCCGAGGTTTCCTCGACGCTGGCGGCCTGCTCGGAGGAGGACTGGGACAGGCTCTGCGCGGTGGCCGAGACCTGGCCGGCGGCGTTGGTGAGCGCGTCGGCGGCGCCGCGGACCTGCTCGATGATGTTGGCGAGCTTGTCCATGGAGTCGTTGACCGCGTTCTGCAGGACCTGGAAGTCGCCGGCGTAGTCGTCGGTGATCTTCTGGGTGAGGTCGCCGTCCGAGAGTGCGACCATCACGCGCTTGACCTCGTTGATCGGGGCGATCACCGCGTCCAGGGTGGAATTGACGCCGTCGACGATGCGGCGATAGTCGCCCTGGTGGCGGCTGGCGTCGGCGCGGGTCTCGAGGCGGCCCTCGATCGCGGCCTGGGCGAGCATGACGGCATCGGCGACCAGTTGATTGACGGCCTCGATACAGGTGTTGAGGTTGTTCTTGATGGTGTTGAAGTCACCGTTGTAGTTGTCGGTGATCCGGGCCGGGATGGCGCCCTTGGCGATCTGGTCGACGTAATGCGCGGCGACGTTGAGCGGCCCGATCACGGCGTCGAGGGTGTCGTTGACGCCCTGCACGATGCGGGCGTAGTCGCCCTGGTGGCGGCTGGCGTCGGCGCGGGTGGAGAGCTTGCCCTCGACGGCGGCGCGCGACAGCATCACGGCGTCGGCGACCAGCGCATTGACGGCGTCGATAGCGGTGTTGAGGTTGTTCTTGATGGTGTTGAAGTCACCGTTGTAGGTGTCGGTGATCCGGGCCGGGATGGCGCCCTTCGAAATGCGGTCGACGTAGTCGGCAGCGACGTTGAGCGGCCCGATCACCGCGTCCAGCGTGGCGTTGACGCCCTCGACGATCTTGCGGAAGTCGCCTTCGTGCTTGCTGGCGTCGGCGCGGGTGGCGAGCTTGCCGGCCACCGCGGCGTTCGAGAGCATCGCGGCGTCACCGATCATGGTCTTGACGCTGGTCTGCACGCCGGCCACCGCACGCACCACCTCACCAACCTCGTCCTTCGCGTCCGACTGGAGTTCGAAGGCGAAGTTGCCGACGGCCATCTTCTTCGCGGCATCGAGCACCTCGCCGACCGGGCGGGTGATCGAGCGCGTGATGAAGATCGCAAAGCCGATGCCGATCAGCAGCGCCGTGATGGCCAGCCCGATCAGCAGCGTCACCGACTGCTTGCCGAGTTCCTCGGCCTCGCGACCGGTCGTCTGCATGAGGTCGGTCTGGTAGGCGATGAATTTCTTCAGCGCGTCGAGATAAACCAGAAAGGCCGGACGGTAGGTCGACGTGAACAGCGTGATCGCTGGATCGAAGTTGCGTTGCTGGAGCAGCGTTTCGAATTCCTGCTGTTGACCGACGAAGCCTTGCCGGGCCGACTTGATGCTGTCGAGCAGGCGCTCGCCCTCGTCGCCATAGGAGAGGCTGTCGAGGGTTTCGATGCTCTTGGCCAGCTTGGCACGTTCTTCGCCTGCGGTCTGCAGGAAGCCGGGAAGGTCCTTGTCGTCGCGCATGATCAGCATGTTCCGGTGTGTCATGCCGAGCAGGCTGATCGACGCGATCATGTCGTTGGAGGTCGCCACCTTGACGTTCTTGTCGCGGACGATGTCGGTGATCTCGGCCTGCAGCGTGTTCAGCCGCATGCTGCCCATGACCGCGATCGCGGTCAGCAGCAGCAGAACGATGGCAAAGCCGATACCGAGCCGGGTGCCGATTTTCAGGTTTTTCATGATGAACTCCAGGGGGATGCGGGGGAGCGTAAAGGGGGGGTCAGGTTCTTGATGCGGCGGGCAGGGCGCGCGGCGGCGGCGCGCTGGTGGCGCGCTGCTCCTCGCTCCGTGCGCAGCGCTGGACCAGCGCCTGCACGTCGAGGATCAGCGCCACCTCGCCACTGCCGAGGATGGTCGAGCCACCGATGCCCTTGATGTGGCGGAAGATGTTGCCGAGCGGTTTGATCACGGTCTGGAATTCGCCCATGAGCTGGTCGACCACGATGCCGGACTTGGTGCCTGCGTACTGCACCACGACCACGTTCTGGCGCTGCGGGGCTTCGCCCTCGATCGCGAACATCTGGCGCAGGCGCACCAGCGGCAGCACTTCGCCGCGCAGGTTCACGTAGTCGCGCTCGCTCGCGCCGGCCGACAGCTCGATGCACTCGACCACGCTGTCGAGCGGGATCACGTAGGCGGCATCGCCTACGCCGACCAGGAAGCCGTCGATGATCGCCAGCGTCAGCGGCAGGCGGATCGCAAAGCGCGAGCCTTCGCCCAGCGTCGAGCTCACATCCACGCTGCCTCGCAGACCCTGGATGTTGCGTCGCACTACATCCATGCCGACACCGCGGCCGGAAATGTTGGTGACCTTCTCGGCGGTGGAGAAGCCCGGCTCGAAGATCAGGTTGTACACCTCGGCATCGGCCAGCGCCTGTCCGGGCTGGACCAGGCCGCGCTCGATCGCCTTGGCGAGGATGCGCTCGCGGTTCAGACCGGCACCGTCGTCGACGACCTCGATCACGATGCTGCCCGAGTCGTGGAAGGCGTTGAGCTCGAGGCGGCCGCGCGCCGGCTTGCCCGAAGCCTCGCGCACCGCCGGCGGCTCGAGGCCGTGGTCCATGGCATTGCGCACCAGGTGCATCAGGGGGTCGCCGAGCTTCTCGACCATGGATTTGTCGAGTTCGGTCTCACCGCCGCTGATCACCAGCTCGATGTCCTTGCCCATCTCGCGCGAGGTGTCGCGCACCACGCGATTGAAGCGGTTGAAGGTCTCGCCGATCTGCACCATGCGCAGCTGCAGGGCGGCATCGCGGATGCTCTCGACCAGCCGGCCGGTGAGTGAGGTGGCCTCGACCAGCTCGCCCAGGCCGCTCTTGCTGGCCAGCAGGCTCACGCTCGCACCGGCGATCACGAGCTCGCCGACGAGGTCGATGAGGCAGTCGAGCTTGTCGGCCTGGATGCGGATCAGGCGGGCCTCGGCAGCTTTCTTCTCGGTGACTTGCTTCTGCTTCGCGGCGGCCGCCTCGACCAGCTCGGGCTGCACCACTTTCTGGTCGACCAGGATTTCGCCGATCGGCGGTCGCGTTTCCTCGGCGCTCGCGGCGCCCGCGCTGGCGCGCGCGGCGTCGCCGGACTGTTCCGTGCCGGGCACGGCGAGGTTCTGCGTCGCCAGCCCTTCGTCGAGTTCGACCTGGGTCAGTGCGCCGACGCGGACGAGGATTTCGCCCAGGCGCATCGGATCTTCGGGCAGGGTGTTGATCAGCCCCACATAGTCGGAGAGGCGGCTGTGCGGCGGCAGGATGCGCAGGCTGCAATCGTCACGCACGAAATCGAAGACGCGCTCGATGGCTGTCTTGTCGGCGTTCGACGAGAAGCTGATCTCGAAACCGAGATAGCACGACTCGGGGTCCATGGCCTCGGCCGCGGGCATCGCGTCGGTCAGGGTTTCCAGGCGTTCGATGCGGCCGATGGAGCCGAGATAGCGCAGGAAGGACAGCGGGTCCATGCCCTTGCGCAGCACGTCCGCACCGAAGCGCAGCGAGATGTGCCAGCAATCGGTCTCGACCGCGCCGCCCCCGCTGCTCTCGATCGGGGGCGGCATCGCTGCGGGCTGCCCGCCATGGGCGCGTTCCGTCTTGTCGGCCAGCCAGTCGCGCTGCAGGCGCGCGAGCAGCGCTTCGCCGTCGGCGCCGAGGTCGGCGTCGGGCCCCGCCGCGCCCGCTTCGAGCACGCCGAGCAGGTTGCCGATGTGGTCGGCGCACCCCAGCAGCAGCGCGATCAGGTTGGAATCGAGGGTGATCTCGGCGTTGCGCAGCTTGTCGAGCAGGTTCTCGACCACATGCGTGAAGGCGACGATGTAGCCGCATTCGATGACGCCGGCGCCGCCCTTGATGGTGTGTGCGCTGCGGAAGATCGCGTTCAGGGTGTCGTCGTCGCCCGGGCGGTTTTCCAGTTCGAGCAGTGCAGCTTCGAGCACGGCGAGTTGTTCGCGGCTCTCGGTGACGAATACGGAGGTGATTTCATCCATGATCGGGCGGCTCCGGGTCAGGCCTTGCCGGCCGGAATCAGCAGCGGATCGCCGAACGCGGCCGCCATGTTGTAGAAGTCGAGCACCTCACGCACCGTCTCGCTGTGCGCCACGATGTGCGCCTCCTTGTCGAGGCGGCGGGCCTCGCGCTTGAGCAGCACCAGCAGCTGGAAGCCGGCGGTATCGATCTCGCCGACGGCCGAGAGATCGATCTCGAGGCGTTCGCTCGCATGCAGGGCGTCGAGCAGGCGCTGCTTGAGGGGAGCGGCGTTGTAGATCGTCAGGTCTTCGGTGATCGCGAGCGCGGGAGCGGATTTTTTCTTGTGGGTGGCCATGATGGAGTTCAGAACAGTTCGATCTTGTTGTTGGCGGAGGCGGCCGCTGTATGGGAGGGGCTGCCGCCGACCGCATCGGCGTGGCTCTGGCGCTGCTGGTCCATCACGTAGCGGCTGTAGATCTCGTCGAGATGCTCGGCCAGCGGCGTATAGGAGAAGTTCGGGTTCTCGCTCTGCTCGAGGCGCTCGGCGAGCACCCCGAGGTGGCGGTCGAGCCGAGTGAGCGAATCGACGGTGTGCTCGATCTGCTGTCGGGTCACGTCCTGGAACTGCACGCTCGCCAGGGCATCCATGAACATCGCGGAGAGCTGTTCGCTGCTGTGGTGCAGGGTGTCGATGGTGTGCGCCTGGCTGGCCAGCATCTGTTCGTAGCTGGTGCCGAGTTCGGACAACTGGGTGGCGAACTGGGAGAGTGCGATGCGCTCCTGTTCGGGGGCGGTCTTTTGCAGGCGTTGATGCAGTTGCGCCTCGATCGTGCCCGCCACGCCCAGGATCCCCTGGTTGATCAGGGTCACGGCCTTTTCGGTTTCGCCCGAAAGCTTGCGGACTTCGTCCGCCACCACCGCAAAGCCGCGTCCGCTCTCGCCGGCGCGCGCCGCCTCGATCGCGGCGTTCAGCGCCAGCAGGTTGGTTTGCGAGGCGATGTCCTTGATCAGGTTGGTGAGCGACCCGAGCGAGCGTGCCTCCTCGCTGCTGGTTGTTGACGATCCGGTCGCCGGCGTCGTGCGCGAGCGTGGCCGACTCTGCCGAGATCTGGGCGACGAAGCCGTTGAGTTCGGTGACCACGCCGTCGATCGTCTGCAGGCGGCTGCTGATTTCGTAGGCGGCCTGCTCGGTCTGCTGCACCACGCTGTCGAGCTGGTTGCGCAGCACATTGCTGTAGGTGGGCACACCGTGCAGTTCGGTCGCCACCTCGCGGCAGGCGGCGACCGCCTGTTCGCGCGCATGGGTCCGCGACTCCAGCTCCTTGTCCTTGCCCATCGTCATGTCGCGGAAGAAGGCGAGCGAGACCAGCCTGATCGACACCGACACCGCCACCACGATCAGCACCGAACCGATCGCGTCGCCCAGCGGCAGGGGCAGGCCGAGCGCGGGCAGGAAGCTGTCGTGGAACCAGTCGTTGAGGAAGAACACCGTCACCCCGACCGCGACCGCGATCGAGATCTGGATGTACAGGGTCCGGCGCAGGAAGGTCGCGGAGTGCATGATCAACGCATCACTAGTTTTATGGTGTTGAGCAGCTCGTCGGCCGACGCGGGCTTGACGATCCAGCCCGAGGCGCCGGCGGCCTTGGCTTCGGCCTTCTTCGCCTGCTGCGATTCGGTGGTCAGGAACAGGATCGGCATGAAGCGGTAGTTCGGCAGCTTGCGCACTTCCTTGATGAAGTCGATGCCGTTCATGCCTGGCATGTTGAGATCGGTGATCAGCAGGTCGACCTTGACGCCGGCCTGGAACTTCTTGAGCGCGTCGAGTGCGCTGGGCGCTTTCTCGACCGCATAACCCGCCTTGCCGAGGATGCCCGAGATGGACAGCAGGATCGTTGCGGAGTCATCGACTAGGAAGATCGTCTTCATGGCTTATCAATCGTCGAGGTGACGGGCGCGAGGCGTGCCCGGATCGTGGTAGGGGTGTGAATTAAATACGCTTTGTGTTTCGGCATACTTGATCGCGGTCTATTCATCACGGCTCTCCGGCCTGGAGCGTGCCCGATGACGCGCCACCGGAATGGCCTGATGTCCTGGTAACGACCGTGCGGGGCGGAACTTGATAACGCGTGGGCATGCGGACGAGGCGGATCTTATGCGCACGGCGAGTTGAACACCGTGACATATCGCATTTTTTTCGCGTTTTTCCTGGATTTTCCATTAATTGAATCAATCCGCTCGATACGGGAATAAGCAATATCCGGCATGACGCCGCTGCTGGCGGGCGCCCGTGGCGCGTGCTTGAATGCAGCATCGACCGCGCCGCGCCACCGACATGCCCAGCGTCTTCATTTCCTATCGTCGCGAT
>JAKLLJ010000176.1 GCA_023150215.1 Thauera sp.
AAGGAAAACCACGACCCAGATACCGATCAGCAGTAACGGGTGAAGCCGTGCCGCAGCGCGTTCCTCATTGAACCAGGTGATCAGTTCGGTCATCAGGAGCGGCGTGTCGAATGGCGTTGCGGTGGCGAAGACGACACCCAGTTGATTGCCATCCTCGTCGAAGGCCACCACGCTGTTAGTGGAGGTCTTGTAGTTGCCCCGGTGCCAGGCGTCCTTCTCGCTGTAGGTGAGCAGATCGCGGTGCAGTTGCTTGACGTGATTCTCGGTCAGCGCAATGTCCTGCCAGGACGAGAACACCAGCTCCATGACTTCGGCGTAGCCGACGACCTCTTGTTCGTCGCGGGTGGCGAACGACTTGATCTGCAGATTGGACAGCAGGCGCTCGACATCGCGATCGGAAAGCCGGCTACCCTCGATGCGTGTGGATGAGCCGATGCTTTCGAGGGTGGCGACCCGCCGCAGAGCGGATAGCCTGTCCGGCGCCAGCGTGCCGAGCGCACGCCAGGCCCCCTTGAACTCATCGATGCCGGCGATGAGGGCAAGGATTTCGGGGGTTATCTGAACGGCATCCGATCGAATCATGGGCGACAATACTACACCCGTTTACACCCATTTGAACATCCGACGCGCTTCCGTGTTCACCGCTACACAGCGCGTCGGGACTCGGCAACGCGATGGCAGACGAAACGAAGGCATTCACTCAGATCTATGCTCAACGCTTGCATGACTGAGTGGCCCTTCGGCGACCACTTCGCGATCAGTTACCGGCCGTTCGGGCCACGTTAATTTTCCCCGCTTCAGTGTCTGCTAGTGGCCGAATGTGTGAAGTCGGGCTGAGTGCCCTGTAGCGGCCGGTGGCGATCAGGCGGCGGTCGCCCTTAATGGCTGCAAAGGCAGGAAGCGACCGAAACGAACAGCCTCCTGCCGAACGCATTCCAATCGAAACACCTCCCCGGAGCCCGAGCACCAATCGTGACGCGCCGGCGCAATTGGGCGATCACCCGTCTCTTGAGTTCTCACGGCCCCCCGTCAATGCCGCTCACACATCAGCGGCGACATCGACAACGACCCAGGATCACGACCCGCCGCGCGCCTCGTAATACCCGGCGATCGCAGGAATCCCCGCGATCCGGTCGACAAAGGCCGCAAGCTTCGGCGCCACGGTCTCGACCAGGTCGGCTGGAATGTGGTCCAGCTTGCCGGAGCCAAGCCAGCGCAGGACGACGAAGGCCTTGAGGTCGGCGACGGTCAGGCGATGGTCGGCAAAGAATTCGCCGCCGTGGGCCTCGAGTTGGTTCTGCAGCCAGCGCAGATACCGCGGCAATACTTCCGCCATCAGGGCCTCGCGGGCCTGCTTCAGCGCATCGCCGGTCATGCCGAAGGTCGCCCCGAGCTTGGTGTTGATGTCTTCCAGTGCACCCATCACTTCGTCGCAGAACAGGGCCTGAAGGTCGTCTTCGGGGTAAAGCCCGGCCAGCTTTCCGGCGTAGCACGTGATCGCATCGCTCTGGACGACCTGCACGTCATTGACGTGAAGCGTCGGCACCTGGCCCAGCGGTGTGGTCTTGCGGACCTCGGCAAAATCGCCGAACGCAAAGCGATTGTCCTCGAATGGAATTCCGCCGAGGTGCAGGGCCAGCCGAGCGGGCTCCGCCCGTCCGCCGGAAAAGTCGAAGTAGGTGAGCTTGAGTTTGTCCATGGGTCCGTGTCCTGCACGCGCGCTGTGTTGTGGGTGGGGGCGCCTTGCGATCGAGCCGGAGCAAGGCGGGTGCTACAGGACACACGTATAGGCTACGCGGCGGGGGCGTGCAAGGGCATGCGGGCTGTCGCACGCGACCGGACGCACGGGGCGTTGCGTCGAAGAACTGGCACACGTTCGAGGCGCCGGCCCTGGTGCGGCTGTAAGACCAAAGCCCAATAGTCGCCGAATTGCCGGCAGCGTTACGATCGCAAACCTTACCTCTTCCAAGTACCTGCAGGAGGCCCTCGCCACGCTGCGTTTCCTGCCCTATTTAGCCGGCATGACCCTGGCGGCCAGTGTTCTTGCCGGCCCGGCAGTGGCCATGCGCGAAGGTCTGAAGCCCTACCCGCCGCTGTCCGTCGCCTTCGTGCCGACCAGGGGCCAGACCACCAGACCTGCCGTTCCGGCACTCGAATACGAGGTCGCGGAGGCCCGCCCTGCAACCCGCAACAATTTCAACTGAACCTGAAGGATCTCGACATGCGTAAAGCCATTCTTGCCACTGCCGCCGCCACCGTCCTCGGCCTGGCTTCCCCCGCACTCTTTGCCCAGCAAGCGCCGGTCGGCGCGGTGGTCACCGCCAACGAGCCGGGCAACGTGGCGGCGATGGCGGCCGTGCAGGCCGCGGCCAAGGTCGTCGCCATCGATCCGGGCAGCCGCACCGTTACCCTGCTCGGTCCCGAGGGTCGTCGCTTCAATGTCGTCGCCGGCCCCGAGGTAAAGAACTTCGCCCAGATCGCTGTCGGCGACGAAGTGGTCATCGAGTACATCCGGGCGCTCAGCCTGAATGTGCAGAAGAACAGCGGTATCCGCGAGCGCAGCGAGAAGGTCGACGGCGCCCATGCAATGCCGGGTGCCAAGCCCGCCGGCGTGGTCGGTCGCGAGGTGCACATCGTTGCCGACGTGATCGGTGTCGACGCGAAGAAGAGCACGATTACCCTGCGTGGCCCCGATGGCAACATCGTCGAACTGGACGTCCAGAACCCGGATCACTTCAAGGTGGTCAAGGTGGGCGACCAGGTGGAGGCCAATTTCGTCGAGTCCGTGGCCATCGCCGTACAGCCGATGGCGCGCAAGGGCGGCCAGTGATCGACGGGACATGCCGGTAGGCGTGCCGGCATGTCGGAAATCTGGACCGGGGCGGCCTGTTGCTGGCCGCCCTGACCGTGGCCTGACCGTGGCCTGACCGTGGCCTGACTGTGCGCCCGTCCGGCGCTGGCCAAGCCCGCCAAAGCCAGCGCTCGCCGAAACTCCCGTCACCCACTTGATGGCATCGAGCAGCGCCAGGCCATCCGGCGGCTCGTGAAAGAAGAAGCGGGCGCCCAGCTGGCGCGCCAGGCGAACGCTTTCCTCCTCGTCGCGGGCAGAGACGGCAATCACCGGAACATTGGCAACCGGCGCCCGCAGCATTTCCTGCAGCTTGATGCCGGTCAGGCCGGCGAGCGTGACCTCCCGCCGGCTCGGTGATCGAGTGTCCGGAGTCAATGCCACAAGACATTGCTGCCCTGCGCAATCGAGGGGAACGGTCTTGTCGTCGAGGCGGACGACGCGGCCGCTGCGCGCCTGCTGGTCGCGGCCGACGAAGCCGACGCGATCGCCGATGGCCAGCTCGTTGCGGCCCAGGCCCTGGCGCGGCTTCTCGCGGATCCGGACGTCGGCACCGTCGAGATTGATCGCGGCATACGGGATCAGCCTGCGTTGCCCGGTGGCGGTGTCGAGCACCAGGGCCTGCTTGCGCCCCAGCTCTTCAGCTGCGCCAGGATCCGGGAGTAGTTCATTTTTCCGACAGTTGAGCGTGGTTGTGCAGATCCCGTTTGCGCTGCTCGACCCGGCGCTGGTAGCTGGCCTGGTTCTTGGTGCAACGCAGCTCGTACGGGCGGGTGTGACGGAGGGTCTCGGTGTCGACATCGCAGGCGTCGCGGCGGATCGAATCCTCGACATGGCTCCGATGGGCCTCGGCCGCCTTGAGGACCCATTGCTTTCGCTTGGCGTCCGCCAGGAAGTGAGCGAGCTGGATACAGTGCGGGCAACGGCAGGTGACGTTGCTGGGGCGAGAAAAGTCGGTGGGTGCCTGCAGCGGCTCGGCGATACGCTGGGCCAGGTGATTCCGGCACGCGCCCATCAGCTCGCGGATCGGTGGCCAGGCACGCTGCGCTTCGGTCCCGGCGACCAGGGCCAACGCAGCGGGGACGACGATCTCGTCCAGCGGAAACACCGCCGGCTGGGTAAGGACATGCGTCACCAGCCGGAGGCCGAGGTCTCCCGCCTGCAGACTGAAGATCGTCTGTAGCAGATCGACCACCAGCGCGGGCATCGGTCGCACCTGCCTTGATGTCCCCGTGGCGGTCACCGCCGGAGGCCCAGGCAGCGCCTCGACCAAGGCCTCCGCCGCCATGCGCAAGGCATCGGTGGCGGCAGTGCCGTGGGCCGTGCGAACGGCTTCGCTCATTTTGCGCAACAGCTCGGCGCAGGCAGCGGGATCGCGCACCGCATTGGCGGTGACGATGCGGCGCACCGCATTGGCGGCGTCGAGCGGGGGAAACAGCGTAAGGGCGCAGACGAGGGCCGCGTTGTCGCCCTGTCCGTAGTCACCACCGACGGTCACCCCAGCGATGAAGGCGAGGATTGCCTCGCGGTCCTCCAGCGCGCGGACAGCATCGAGAAACCGGCACGCAGCGTCACGAGTACCACTCCAGGTCGGCGGTTCCGGCCAGCTCCGGACGATACGGCACGCAAGCTCATGCGCCTGATGCCAGCGCGCGCTCACAACCTGCTCGTCTGCTGCGTCCCGCTGCCAGCGCTGCACCAGATCGGCCAGGCAGGACAGCGACACATCACGCCCGGCGGCCACCATCAGATCCAGCCGGGATTCGCTCGGCCACAGCACCAGTGCCGCACGGCGATAGCTGCGCTCGAAGGTGGCGCCGGCATTGCCGGTGGCTTCGAAGAACTCGACCTCGTCAGGCTCGGCATCGTCGAACACCCCGAGCGGGCACAGCTCGTCCTCGATGAAGGGCAGGCTCTTGATCAAGGCGCGGGAATCGTCCGGCGCACGCAGGTCGGACAGCGCAAGCCGGCGCTCGAAGACCTCGCCTATCTCGAAGTCCTCGGTGCCGCTGTCACGATGGTGGTAGCCCCTGCGGCGGCAATAGACCTCATCTGCGCTCCCGGTTTCCTCGATATTGACCAGTGCCAGGCTCAGGTCGCACTGCGCTTTCCGCGCGGCTTTCACCAGCAGCGCACCGACCGCCGCATCTGCACTTTTCAGCGTCTCGAATCCGATCTCGGCCGAGGTATAGATGTGCTCGAGCGGATAGATCAGCTTTTCCGGTACCCCCGCAGCCCCAGCCGCCCGCGCGGATCGCCATTGCTCGAGTAGCGCAACGACCTTGTCGACCTCGGCGTCATGGGCAGGTGGCTGCGGACGCTCTCCACGCCCCGGCCGCACCAGGTTATAGATCAAGGCCAGGCGGCAGCCGCCCGTGATCGGTCGGACCTCGTGCCAGCAGTCGGCATAGAAGGCCGCAAAGACCACCTCGGCGGCATCCTCGCTGCTCAGCTCGAGGCACACTTCGCGCTCTTGATGGCGGATCAGCAGCTCGCCGCCCGCATAGCGCGAGGGCAGCACGATGACCAGGGTGGCGAACATCCCCGGCTGCTTTTCGGTGTCACGATGGCCGAGGAAGAAACTGCCCTCGTCGTACACCAGCATCTTGTAGAGCTCCGCAGAAACCGGGCCCTGTACGCCGAGACCGTCGGCGCAGCGCGACACGATGGTCTCCAGGTTTGCCGCCCAGTGCCGCCCCCCGATGTGGACGCGCTCCGCGCCGATCTGCCAGGTGCGTCGCACCTCGGTATCGACCAGGGTGTCGGGGCCACGACCATAGGGCGCCTGCTCGGCGACGGCAGCCAGCTCCGCGGCTTGCTGAGACAGCAGGGGCAAGGCGACCGAGCCTGCCCCATCGACGGTGATGCTCGGCGCGAAGATCTCCTGTCTGCCCGAAACATAGAAATCACCCGGCCGCTGGACCGTGCCCAGTACCTCGGCAAGTGTTTGGTTGATACCTGACATCGAGCGGACCCTCCCAGCGCGTTTTGGACCGACGCGAAGTCTGCCATGCGATCGGTTCTGCCGACTGCTTGATCAACTTCATGGGCACGGATGTGGCGCGATTCGCCTATTGCGCCGAGACATGCGGTGGCTGGCAGGGCTGCTGGCGGCGACGCAGGCCACAATGGCGTGATCGGAGCCGGAGTCGAGGAATCGTCGGCACTGCATTCCGTCCGTGCCCCGATCGGAGTCTAATCGCGCCATGGAACCCCGCTCTGCATCCTCCCTCTCGCCCCGATCGATCGTCTTCATCGGCCTCGTCGCGCTCGCCATCGCAATGGGCATCGGTCGCTTCGCATTCACGCCGATGATGCCGCTGATGGTGCGCGATGGCAGCCTGGACGCGGTGACCGGGACGGAATGGGCGACCGCGAACTACGTCGGTTACCTGCTCGGCGCGATCAGCGCGTCGTGGTTTGCGCGCAGCCCGCGGCGGGGCTTGCAGGTCGGGCTGATCGGCGTAGCCGCGACCACGCTGGCGATGGCCTGGGGCAACGCCGCGCTGCCGTGGGTGGGCATGGCGCTGCGGGGCAGCGCAGGCGTCTTCAGCGCGTGGGTGCTGGTGTGCGCCAGCAGCTGGTGCCTGCCCGAACTGGCGCGCCGGCACGCGACCTCGCTGGGGGGCTGGATCTACACCGGGGTGGGGCTGGGGATCGCGGCAACGGGCGTGCTGACCTGGCTGGGCGGCGCGCAGGCGGCGACCGTGCTGTGGGTGGAGCTCGGGCTGCTCGCCACCGTCGGCGCCGTCCAGGTGATGCGGCGTCTGCCCGGGCAGCCCGGCGCCGCCGCGGCTTCCGGCGTGGCGGGGGCGCCGCGGCCCGCAGCGCCCGCGGTCGCGAGCGGAAACCTGGGGGTGGTGCTGTGCTACAGCGCGTTCGGCTTCGGCTACATCATTCCCGCGACCTTCCTGCCCACGATGGCCCGGCAACTGGTGTCCGACCCGCTCGTGTTCGGGCTCACCTGGCCCATCTTCGGCACGGCGGCGGCGCTGTCCGTAGCCTTCGCCGCGCACAGGCTGCACGGCTGGTCGCGCCGCAAGGTGTGGGCGATCGCACAGGGGGTGA
>JAKLLJ010000177.1 GCA_023150215.1 Thauera sp.
GAGCTGCGCGACCGCGAAGCGGTTGCGCTTCCGGTACGAAAGCTCCAGAAGGCTGAGCAGCGTTTCAGTTTGCAAGAAGCCAGGCCGGATGGTCCGTTTTCCGCCCTCGACGTCGCCACTGCGAATCTGTCGCGAAGGCTGCCGGCTTGGTTCGACGTCAAGGCTCGGGTGGACAGCAAGCTGCTTGCGAACTTGTCGGTGACAGTGTCGAAACTTGCGGGTACTGGTTTTCGTGGCGCTGCAAAGACCAGTGACCGCAAGCGATGGGCAGAGCTGCTCATGGGGCAGGTGCTCTTCATCTCCTATCTGGAGCATCGGGAGATTGTTGGAGTGACCTATCGCGGGCGTCGCGATGTCGGTGAGCTTCATGACCTCGTTGCGCGAATGGACCGCGAGGGCGTGCGCGTGCTGGTCGATCGTCTGCGCGGAGATTTCAATGGCGATTTCCTGGGCGACGACCGGCACGATCCCTGGACCGCCCTCACAGATGACGGATTCGATTTTCTGAACCAGTTTCTGCGCCGAACCGACATGGAGACGGGGCAGGGCGATTTCTGGAATTACGATTTCAGCTACATCCCCGTCGAATTGCTCTCCGGTCTCTATGAGAAGTTTCTGACGCCAGAGCAGCAGGCCAAAGATGGCGCCTACTACACGCCCCGCAACCTGGCAATGCTGGCGGTTGAACAGGCGCTCATGGCCTCGCCCGATCCGCTGGCGGAGACGATTTTTGATGGAGCCTGCGGTTCAGGCATCCTGCTGACCACAGCCTATCGTCGCCTGATTGCACTGTGCGAGGCGCGGCAGGGGCGGCAACTCGGATTCGCCGAGCGGGGTGAGCTCCTCAAGCGCAGCATCTTTGGCGGCGACATCAATTTCATGGCGTGCCGCGTGACGGCCTTCAGCCTGTACCTATCCCTCCTTGAGGGGCTGGCCCCAGCGGACATCTTGGCGGCACAGGAGCGCGATGGAACGAAGCTGCCCTCCCTCAATGGGAGCAACCTCGCCCATGGCAGCCAACGGGCCGACTTCTTCCGGACTTCCCACACGTTCCACACGCGCCGTTTTTCATTGGTCATCTCCAATCCTCCCTGGGCAGAACCTGAGGGCGAGAGCCGAACGTCGGCGGATGACTGGGCGGATCGCGCTGGTGTTCCTTTTGCACGGCGGCAGATCGCCGGTGCCTACGCGCTGCGCGCGCTTGAATTTCTCTCGGAAGGCGGTAGAGCTTGCCTGATCCTTCCCATCGGCCAATTTCTTGGCGCCTCCAGCGCGGACTTTGTCGCTCACCTTCTCAAGGGATACCGACCGTCGCGCCTGATCAACTTTGGCGATCTGCAGGGGCTGCTGTTTCCTACGGCTGAAAACACGTGCCATATCTTCCTGGGGGAGAGACGTCCGGATGGTTTGTTGAGTCACATTCCGTTTGGGGAGACGTTCGACTATTTGGTGCCGAAAGCCGACCTTAGTCTTGCCCTCGGTCGGTTGACCATGCAGTCCGCCGATCGCCACACGCTGCAGACCCGCTCGGTTGCCGAGGATCCACAACTGCTTGTCGCCATGATGTGGGGAGATGCCAGTGACCTGTCCATCTGGACGCGGTTGACCTTGCGCGGTACGTTTGCCGATTTCTGGCGTGGGCCCCGCGAGTTTCGGCGCTGGGTATATCGAAAGGGGATCCATCTCCATGACAAGAGCCGTGAGGCTGTCGATCCCGGCGAGCTGCGCAAGATGCCATTCGTGCCCATTGTGGCGCTGCGTGCGGGATCGCCTGTTCTTCATCCCGAACTGCTAGCCAAGTGGCCTGAGGCTCAGGACACGGTCGTGGGTTTGAACGAAGGGGTGCGTGCCGTTTTCGATGGACCGCGAGTGCTTTTTCCGGATGGTTTCTCCAAGGGTGAGCAGAACATTCGCGCGGTCTACTACGATGGGCAGGCCTCCTTCACCCACAGCATCGGTGTGATCGCTGGCCGCGAGGAGGACGCTGCCCTGCTTCAGTTCACTGCGGCGTATCTGCGCTCGACGCTCGCCCGCTACTTTCTCATGATGCGTGGCTGGAAGATGCTGTGCGAACGCAACGGCGTGCATCTGGCTGACGTCGAAACCTTCCCGTTCTTTGTGCCAGAGGATGCGCCGGATCCGGCGGCGGCACGGGACGCGCTCTTGGCGGTTCAGGCTCGCATGGCGGAACTGATGGCCTTGCCCGAACTTGAGCAAGCATCCCGCTACGACGAGTTGCGTGACGAGTTTGACGCGGCGGTTTTTTCCTATTTCGGACTCTCCGGTGAAGAGCAGACGCTGATCCGTGAATCGGTTCGCGTCCTCATGCCCTCTGTGCGGCCGCGCAGTTTCAAAAGTTTGGATACCCCAGCTCAGCATAGGGCCAGCGCCGAGGACTTCGGCATCTATGCGCAGGCACTCGCCAATGCCTTGACTGCGTGGAGAACGAAGGCACGCGGCCAAGGCCGATTCCGTGTCGATGTGGTTGCGAACGATCCGAGTCGCGCTGGGCCGTCAGGCATCGTGCGGATTTCGTATCTGGGAGATTCCACTGACAGGCCCGAGGTCAGCGCGTCGATGAATGACGAGTTGGTGCTTGCGACACTCGCCGAGTTGAGAAAAGCGGGGCTTTGCGCGATTCCATCGGGAGACTTCCTCTGCCTGGTGCCGGATGTGCATCTCTGGGTTGATGGCGCGCTGTACCTTGTGCGGCCGCTAACCAAGCGCAACTGGACAGTGCGAAAGGCTCTTCGAGATGCCGAGCATATCGTCCGTGGTGTGCAAGTGCGCCAATCCGTCGAGAAGGGGGAGGCGACGGCATGATGTCTCCAGTCGACTGGTTTGCTGCCTTTCCGATCCAGCCGGCCACGGAGGCCGTGGAGGCGCTGCGTCAGGGCTGGACAGAATTGGCGGGACGGCCGCGCCCGGATTTCAATCCCAAGACGAAGGAAGATGGGCTGACCAAACGGCTGAAGGTGTACGTTGAGAACCACGTCGCACGGGAACGCGGCTTGCTCGGTATGTGGGCTGCCGAAGACATCATCGGGGACGTTGATCCGAACACTGGCGCGATGCTTGAGGAGCGTCGGACCGATATTGTCTACGGCTGGAACGATGACGTCCGCGGCATGAAGCTGGTCTTCGAGTTCAAACGCCTGGGTCGCCAGAAGAAACACCGTGACCACTATCTACAAGACCAGGGATTGGGGCGATTCGTCACGGGCATCTATAGCAGAAAGGAGGCCGTTGCGGCCATGGTGGGAGTTCTGCTGGATCCGGAGCCTGAGGTGGTGCCACCCATCAGGGAGGCACTCCAGGACGCTGCGCTTGCCACGTTTCTGCGTTTGCGGCGCTTGCCTTCGGGCCTCCCTTATGCCCGGCCTTCTGCGATGTTCACGGGGGCGGATTTCGATACGGAACACGAGCGGGATGCCGCGCTTGCACCCACGCACGGGACGAT
This sequence comes from Thauera sp., assembly GCA_023150215.1. Lineage (GTDB taxonomy): Bacteria > Pseudomonadota > Gammaproteobacteria > Burkholderiales > Rhodocyclaceae > Thauera. The sequence goes on from JAKLLJ010000177.1 coordinate 3,461, forward strand.
TCGCGTATCTCATTTCTTCTTCGCATTCGGCTATCCGACTACCACTCGGAAGCAGAAATCCGCATAGGAGCCCATTGCCAGCTGGATCATCGGCCGCGCCGTCTGGCCTCTCCCGGATTGACGCCGAACTGCTTGCGAAATGCCGCTGAGAAGTGGCTCATGTTCGAGTAGCCCAGATCGCACGCCACTGCCGACACACTGGTATCGTCCCTCAGCAGGCGGCGCCGCGCCTCGTTCATGCGCTCATGCTGGAACAGGCCGTACACACTGAAGCCGTACAGCGCGCGAAACCCGCGCTTCAGTTTCGCCGGGCTCAGCCCGTTCTCGCGCGCCACATCCAGGATCAGCGGAGGCTGCGACAGATCGGACAGGAGATGCGCGCGCGCACGGGCCAGACGCATTTGATCTGCTCGGTCCAATGCGCCTGTGCCACCTATATCCGCCCGCGCCTCCAAAAGCAGGCTCACCAGCGTCAGTCCTTGTGCCTGCAGCCACAAGGGGTGCCGGTCCCCTGACGATTCGCCGTCGCCCGGACGGTACCGCATCGCGTGCGCCAATGCTTGGGCCGTGGCATGCAATTCCGTGCCGCGGAGCCCGGTCTCAAAACACAGTCCATTTGATAGCGCACGACGCAGCGTCGGTTCGGCGTCGCCCATCAGTTCCTCGAATGCGTCATGTCGCACCATGACGCCAACGCTCTCATAGACACCGTGCTGGTGAAATCGCCAGCACTGATCGGGGCCAAAAGCGATGTTGCCACTGGCCGCGTGAACCTGACGCTCGTCGATCCGCCGGCCGACACCTTGCCCCTTCATGCCGTTCAGCACCGCGAGGGATTCGCCCAGCAATACGTAGCTGAAATGGATGAACCCGCTGTCATCGAGCACGCTGAGATCGATCGGGTTGGCCAGACGCGTGGACCAGTGCATCAGCTGCACGCCCTCTCGCGTCGCCACCCGCCGATGACTGGACGTAACAAGGTCCAGCCCCAAGGCTTCGCTGGGGTCTCTGATCATCTCCGTGGCCAGGAGATGGGGTATCGAAGTAGCTGCGTTGGCCCTGGGCATCACTGCATCGCTTCCTCTTGCCTCCGTTGATCCGATGCGGGCAGCAATGAGCCCGTTCCGGGTGGCAATCGTAATACGAATCATTATTATTGAACAGGGTTGTAACTTTTCCTTGCGTGGGTCCGAGGGGCTGGGCGTTTGCTTTTGCACCACCACGGATCCATCGAATTCCCTTGATCGACTCATGTCCCAAGCACCGCTCAATCCCGTTTCCGCAGTTGATGCCACGCCGGTGCTATGCGGCGTACCGCAGACCATGTTGTGGACGCTGCACAACCGCGCCACCGAATCCCTGCGGCCCGATGCTTGGTTTCGTGATCCGGCGGCCGAGCGCATCTTCCAGTCCATCGCTTTTGACTACCGGGCCCATTTCGGCCGTCCCGACAGTTCGCACGCCACCCGCTCGCAGATGTTCGACGAGGCGCTGCGTCCGTGGCTCGCCGCGCATCCCGGCGGCACGGTGGTCGAACTCGGTTGCGGGCTGGAGACGCAGTTCCAGCGCTGCGACGATGGACGGGTGCGCTGGTTGTGTGTGGATGTGCCGGACGCGATTGCCGTGCGCGAGCGCTACCTGGCACCCAGCGAGCGATGCCGCCATGTTGTGCGCTCCGCGCTCGACTTGAGCTGGATGGATGAGGTCGAGGCGAGCAACGGTGTCTTCGTCACCGCCCAGGGCCTGTTCATGTATTTCCCCGAAGACGAGGTTGGGTACCTGATCTCGGCGATGGCGAGGCGCTTCAAAGGGGGCGAACTCATGTTCGACACCATTCCGCGCTGGTTCTCGCGCAAGACGATGGCCGGGCTCGATATCACGAGCCACTACCGCGCCCCGCCCATGCCCTGGGGTATCAATCGCGACGAAATCGAGACCGTGCTGAGGGCATGGTGCCCACACATCGACTCGGTGCAGAACGAGCCCTACCGCCGTTTCAGAACCTTCCCTGCGCGGCTGGGCCCCTGGATAGCGCACATACCGGTGCTCGCCAAACTCCTTCCCGCGATCGTGCGCGTGCGCTTCGCTCGGGAATGACCGCCCTCTGGCGTCCTCCACAAGCTCCTCTTCGTCCATGCCCGCTCCCCATCTTTCCTCATGACACCCTTCCAAGCCCGCCCGAACAAAGCCCACCGCATCTCAGCACTTGTCGCACTCGCATCGATCCATTGGACCTGCCTGGCCGCCGAGCTGCCCTTCGACATTCCAACCCAGCCGCTCGAGGCCGCGCTGAAGCTGTTCGAAGCACAGGCCGGCGTTCCGGTTCAGCGTCCGCTGCAGTGGCCCCAAGGGCTGGCTGAAACCCCGGCCGCTGCACTGAGCGGCCGCTTCGAGCCAGTGCGGGCGCTGCATCGCCTGCTTGCGGGACACCCCCTCCAGATCGCGGAACACGATGGACGCTTCGTGATCGCGGTGGTCGAGCAAGCCCAGCCCGCCACCGAGCCGGACAAGACCTTGCCCGCGGTGACGGTCACTGCCCGGCGCGGTGCCGAGCGCGCCAAGGACGTTCCGTTCAGCGTCAGCACGGTTCAGGGGTTCGAGCTGGAGCAGCGGCGCCTCACCACGCTCGAAGAAGCCCTGCGCGACACCCCTGGCGTGGAGGTCAATGCCTGGGGCGGCTTCGGCGATGCCAACGTGCGCATGCGCGGCGTGGGGTCGCTGTACCAGGTGAGCAGCGAGGACAGTTCGGTTGTCGTCAATCTGGACGGTACACCGCTGTCGGCGCGCAACGCTTCGCTGCCCATGCTGGACGTGGAACGCGTCGAGGTGCTCAAGGGGCCGCAGGGCACGCTCTTCGGCCGCAACAGCGAAGCCGGCGCCATCAACATCGTCACGCGCAAGCCTACCCGCGAACCCGATGGCTATGCGCGCGTCGAGGCCGGGCAGGAGGGGCAGCGGCTGATCGAGGGCGCCATGGGCGGTGCGCTCGCCGAGGATTGGAGCGCGCGCATCGCGCTGCGCAGCCAGCAGTCGGACGACGTGGTCCATAACGTCCAGACCGGCAAGCCGATCATGAAGGCCAAGGAACTCGGCCTGCGCGCCAGCGTGCTGTGGCAGCCGCGGGCCGCGACATCTGTGCTGCTGTCCACCGAGCACCAGGACCAGAAGGACAAGGTCGGCCTGATGCTGCTGCGGCCTTATGGCGATCCGCCCAGCCTGGACGCGACGCCCGGCCTTTTCGGTGCTGACGTGAAGAGCCACCGGCACGCGCTGGAAATCAATCACGACCTGGCGAGCGCAAGGCTGACGTCTCATACCTCATTCCAGCAGCGCCGCGAAGATCAGACCTCGGGGGCCGACCGCATAGTGGCGGCCACCGTGTTCGGGATGCCCACCGAGTACCTCAAGCAATATCGCCGCGACGAATCCGCGTGGAACCAGGACCTGCGCCT
>JAKLLJ010000178.1 GCA_023150215.1 Thauera sp.
GTTGATCGTGGCGGAATCGGTCGCCGCGTTCTTCGCCGAGCCGCACAATCGCGAGGTGATAGAGCAGTTGCGCGCCGCCGGCCTGCGGTGGACTGAAGGCGAGCCGGCGACGACCGTCGCCGGTGCCTTCGCAGGCAAGACCTTCGTACTCACCGGCACGCTGCCGACCTTGACCCGCGACGAGGCCAAGGCGCTGATCGAGGCGCAAGGCGGCAAGGTCGCCGGCTCGGTGTCGAAGAAGACCCACTACGTGGTGGCCGGTGCCGAGGCCGGCTCCAAGCTGGAGAAGGCGCAGGCGCTCGGCGTGGCCATCCTCGACGAGGACGGCCTGCGTGCGCTGCTGAACGAAACGGATACAAACGCTTGAAGCACACCGGTGCGCATGCAGGCATGATCGCGCCCGCTGGATCGAAACCCCCTTTCATCGTGGGAGAGCAAGAAAAATGAAGAAGGTCACCAAGGCGATTTTCCCGGTTGCCGGCATGGGCACGCGCTTCCTGCCCGCCACCAAGGCGAGCCCGAAGGAGATGCTCCCGATCGTGGACAAGCCGCTGATCCAGTATGCGGTCGAAGAAGCGGTCGCCGCCGGCATCACCGACATGATCTTCATCACCGGACGCACGAAGCGCTCGATCGAGGACCACTTCGACAAGGCCTACGAGCTCGAGACCGAACTCGAGGCGCGCGGCAAGAAGGAACTGCTCGAGATCGTGCGCAAAACGGTGCCCAAGGGCGTCAACTGCATCTACATCCGCCAGTCGGAAGCGCTCGGCCTTGGCCATGCGGTGATGTGTGCGAGCCACGTGGTCAGCGACGAGGCTTTTGCGGTGATCCTCGCCGATGACCTGCTCGACAACAAGGACGGCAAGCCGGTGTTGAAGCAGATGGTGGATGTTTACAACTACCATCGCTGCTCGGTGCTCGGCACCATGAACGTGCCCATCGAGGAAACCCGCAGCTATGGCATCGTCAGCACCGAGACCGACAAGGGACAGGTGCAGCGCATGACCGGCATCATCGAGAAGCCGAAGCCCGAGGAAGCGCCGACCACCCAGGCCGTGGTCGGCCGCTACATCCTGACCCCGCGCATCTTCGACCATATCCGTGCGTTGAAGCCCGGTGCCGGCGGCGAGTACCAGCTCACCGACGCGATCGCCTCGCTGCTCAAGGAAGAGGCGGTGCTGGCCTATCAGTTCGACGGCGTGCGCTACGACTGCGGCTCCAAGCTCGGCTACCTGAAGGCAACCATCGAGTTCGGCCTGCGCCATCCTGAGACCGGTGCCGATTTCGCGGCCTACCTTGCCGGTCGTTTCGGTGCCGAGGGCAAGGCGACGAAGGCCGCCAAGTAAGGCTCTTCTCGCGCCGCAAGGCGAGTTGCTGACGGGCGGCCTGCGGGTCGCCCGTTTTACAGGGTCTTGAGGTATTCGAGCAGGTCGGCCTTGTCCGCAGCGGGCAGGGTGGTGCCAAAGGCGTGGCCGCTGTTGCTGCCGCCCTTGGCGGCGACGTTGTGGAGCGTCCCGCTGCGCGCTGCCTCGGGACCGGTGGTAACGAAGCCGACCCGGTCCGGGTCATAGAGGTCGTAGCCGCGCCAGAAGGTGGTGGGGCGCTGCGTTGGCGGTTCGAGCAGGTCGCGCAGCGAGGGCACCGAGCCATTGTGCAGGTAGGGCGCACGCAGCCAGATGCCGTCGAGGAAGGCGGCCACATAGCCGCGCAACGGTTCCTCGACCAGGCCTGCACGCTCGATCCCCATGTCCTCGACGACGGCGTTGGCCTCGCGCGCGGCGCGCTCGTTCCAGGTGCCGATGCGCTCCGCGCTGGTGCCGATTTCCGCGAGCGGGATCACCGTTCCGGTGCGCGCCGAGGCGTGGCAGCCGGCGCAGGTCACAGCGAACACCCGCTTGCCGCGCTCGGCACCGGCCGTATCGATCGCGAACGGATACGATGGCGCACGTTTTGCCGACACGTAATCGATGAGCCAGCGCACCTCGCCGAGAAATTCGTCGCGGTCCTTGGGCGGCGCGCCGAGCAGGCCGAGTGCGGAGTCGATCACCACCGAATAGGCATCGTGGCTGTCGCCGCCAAAGTTCATGCGCATGCCCTGGTCGGCGCGGTACTTGCCGAGGTTCCACAGCGAGGGCATGTCGGTCGGGCCGAAGCTGTCGTCCATCGGCCAGCGGATCATGAAGTACTTGGTCAGGTTCATCGCGTCGTCGCGGCCGCGGCCCCAGGGCGGGAAATCCTCGCGGTACAGCCAGGCGAACTGCTGCTCGCGTTCGAGCAGGCGTTTGCGCGTGATCGGGATGATCACGAAGCGATAAAGCAGGCGGTCGATGAAGGACAAGTCGGTGACCAGATTGATCTCGGCCATCAGGTTGTCGGCATTGAAGCGCGGATCCTTGGCGCAATCGACCAGGAAACGGAAGAAGGCCCACAGGTTCAGCGTGTGGTTGGGGCCGGTCGGCACGAAAGTCGGCGCCGCATCGGCCTGCGTGCGGTAGCTCGTGGTGTGGCAGGACGCACAGTTGTTGGCCACGCGCGGAAAACCCACCACCTTCTTCGAGAACCCGACCGGCAGCTCCAGGCCTTCCTCCCAGACCACGCCAAAGGCGGCATAGCCGCCCGGCCCCGGCAACTTGTCGGGGAACATCCGCGGCAGCACGTAGAAGATCCAGTAGGGGATGCCGGCATCGCGCTCGGCACCGATCGAGCCGTACTTGAAGCGCATGTCGGGATCGCTCGTGATCCATTCCGGCTGCGCTTCCTCGCGGAAGAACTTGTACCACGCGAACGCGCCGCCAGCGGCGCCGAGCGCGAGCAGCACGAGCAGCGCGACGAGCAGGTTGCGGCCCCTGCTGCGGAAGCCGGCGCGCGCGCAGCGCGAGCGCGGATTCGTGACGGCGGCGGATTTCATGACTGCACTCCTCGCATCAGAAGGTCTTCAGGTATTCGACCAGCGCATCCTTGTCGGCGGCCGGAAGCTCGGTGCCATACGCCGGGCCTTCGTGACCGCCATTGCCGTTGCCCGGCAGCGTGGTGTCGAACAGGAAGCGATCGGCGGCCTTGTCTTCCGCGTCCGTGCTCGCGGCACACTGCGCCGGATCGGCAGCGCTGGCGAAGCCGACGCGCGTGGCGTCGATCAGCGTGTTGCCGCGGACAAAGCAGCGCGGGCGCGTGGGGGACGGGTCGAGCAGATCGCGCAGCGTGGGTACAGAGCCGTTGTGCAGATAGGGGGCGCGCAGCCAGATGCCGTCGAGCGGCATGTTGGCGTAGCCGCGGGACTTGCGGAAATGGCGGAAACGATGCGGATAGCCGGCGTAGAGGGTGGCTTGGTTGAGCGCCAGATCGCGGGTGTAGGAATCGAGCCGGGCGGGGTCGGTGGCGATGTGCGTGATCGGCGTGACATGGCCGACCTGCGGCCCGCCAAAGTCGCTGCCGCTCGTGCCATGGCAGTCGGCGCAATAGTGCGCGTAAAGCGGCGCGCCGCGTGCGGCGAGGGTGCTGTCGATGGGCAGTGGCCAGGCCGGCGGGGTGAGGTCGAGCACCCAGGCCTCGACGCGCGCGATGGCGGCGAGGTCGATGGTGGGGGGCGTGGTGCCGGTGCCGAAGGCGGCGCTCTTGTTGCGCTCCTCGGTGTGGGGGTTGTTGCCGTCCCAGTGCAGCTCCATGCGCTCGCCGTCGTCGCGCAGCATGCGCTTGCGCTGGTTCCAGATCGAGGGAAAGTCCGAGGCGCCGAGGCGCTCGCGGGCGGGCAGTTGCGCTACCGGAAAGTTGAACAGCACCTTTGCGGCGTTGAAGGTGTCGACCCGCCCCGGCCCCCAAGGTGGCTGATCGAACACGAAGCCGAAGCGCCCGCGCAGCATCAGCAGGCGCTCGCGCATCAAGGCGATCGCGACCGGATAGACCAAGTATCGATCGATGAGGCCGAGCCCGCCGCTCAGGCGCTCGATCTCGGGCACGATGAACTCGCGCGAGAAGCTGGGGCCGGCGGCGCATTCGAAGAAGAAGCGCTGGAAAGCACGGATGTCGAAACGATGGGCAGGCATGCCGACGATCAGGCGCGGCGGCGCGTCGGGTGTGTCGCGAACGAGTCCGGTGTGGCAAGCGGCGCAGTTGAGGAAGACGCGATCGATGCCGAGGTGGCGGCGCTTCGACACCCCGACAGGCAGGTCGCGGCCGTCCTCGAAGATGAATCCGAGTGACGGGTAGCCGGGGCCGGGCAGGTGCTGGGCGCACACCGTCGGCAAGGCCTGCCAGATCCAGTACGGGAAGCCCGACTCGCGCTCGCCGCCGGTCGAACCGTACTTGAAGTGCTCCACTGGGTCGGGATAGGTGACTGGCTCGTCGGGCAGGAAGCGCACCAACGCGTAGCTGCCACCGAGCAGGATCAGCAGCCAGGGCAGCAGCACGAGGAGGCGAAGCAGCGTGTGTGCGAGGCGCGGGCGATGCGTGCGGGGGGCGGACTCGGGCGTGTTCACGGTGACCTCGGAGCTGCAGTGCGGTGCGGTGTAGGGGCGCAGATCACCCGGTCGGGATGCGGCAGGGGGAGAGCGTGGCGTAGGGGTGGGCAAGCACGTCGTCGCCGCGCGCTTGCAGCAGTCGTTCCAGCAGCTCGCGCATCGCGGCCAGGTCGGGCGACTGCAGGAAGGCGGCCGCATGCGCGGCCGCGGGTGGCGGCATGGGCGTCTTCGCACGCGCTGCGGCCGGCAGCCGGTTCATCTCCAGTCGATAGAGCATGCGTTGCGCACAGGCCGCGAGGCTGGCACGCACCCGCGACTCCTCGCCGTGCAGGAAGCCGGGCGGGAAGGCGGTGTTCTCGGCGTGGCATTGGCTGCATTGGCGCAGGAAGGGCTGCAGGTCAGCGGGCCAGTGCTGTGTGTGGGCCCGGGCCATGGCAGGCGGCTGCGCGGACGACGGTGCAGGCGCGGTGGGCGGATCGCGAACGTCCTCGCCGAAGCTGCGCAGCAGCGGTGCGAGCAGGGCCATACGGCGCGCCGGGCCGCCCGTCAGCGCATCGTTCTGCCCGGTAAGGTTTGCGCGCGCCAAGGCCTCGACGGCATGCCCGAGCGGTTGGAGATCGTCGACGAGTTCTAGACTTGCCACGAGTGCTTCGCCTGCGTCGGTCTTCGCCATCAGCATGCCGCGGGTGTCGCTCCCCCCAAGCTGCAACACGGTGATCGCTTCGCCACTGCCGGCGCGGACCGGAACGCCCCGGCTGGCGGCGAGTGCGAAGCGGATCGGCCACTCGGCGGCCTGCTCGCGGCTCCCGAGCTTGGACAGCGTTACGCCGGCGTGCGCACGCGACCCACGCAGCTCGAGGCGATCGAGCACGCCGTCGGCAGCGCGGTGCCCGTCGAGCATGATGCGCGCCTGCAGGCGGACCCCAGATCCGTTCGCACAGTCCAGGTCGACCCGCGTCGCGTTCGCGGCTCGGCGCAGGGTGCAGGTGAGCTCGATCTGCAGTGCGCCTGGCTGCAGGCGCGCAAGGGCGCGCTCGACGAGCGCAAGGTCGGCGTGCGAGAAGATCGCCCCGAGCAGGTGGATGAAGCGTGCCACGTCTCCGGCGTCACGTCCGCGCCAGTGTTCGAGCGGCACACGCAGCGTCAGCGGATCGAAGGCGGCGGGAATGTCCGCATAGCGCACGAGCTCGGCGTCGGCAGGGGGCGCAATCCCGCCCTCGATGCCGGCGAAGGGTTGGCGGTTGGGTACTTGCGGATCGGGGATGACGAGGCCGTCGGGCCAGCGCGCCTGCCAGCTGGCGAGCAAGACCTGGACCAGGCGGTGGGGGACGTCCGCACTCGCGACGCTCGGTGAAGCGCCGATGAGGCGCTGGCGCAAGGCCTGCAGCAGGGTTTGCGCACGGCAGTCGACGCTCGCCTGCAGGGTGGCCAGCGCGCAGCCTTCCTGCCACAGGCGCTGGGCGATGGCGAGGCGATTGGCGCGCGCGGTCGCGGCATCGATCGCTTCGGGCACATCGACGCCGTGACGCCAGGGCAAGCCCTGATGGTCGAGGCCGGTGGCGGCAAGACGTGCGGCGATCGGCGGGCTGGCGCTGGTCTCGTCCCACGACGGGCGGGAGAAGATCGGCGCCGCGTTCTGGTGGCAGGCGAGGCAGAGCGTGCGGTTAGCTGGAACCACTCGCGGTGTCGCCCCGGCGCGGTAGTCGAGCACGAGCTGGAACTCGAAGCGGCCCGCATCCTCGTTGTAGCTGATCACCTCGAGCGCCTCGGCGCGCTCGTGGTGAGCCAGATACAGCCGGTCCTTCAGGTAAAGGTGTCCGGCGGGCGCGTCGGGCGCCGGTTCGCCGGTGACCGCCGCGACCACGCGCGGAAAGCGGAAGGCGTCGACGTCACCGGCGGCGTGGCGCTGCAGCGAGCGCCCGAGCGGGATCAGCACGATGGCCAGTCCTCCACCCGGACTTTCGCCATCGAGTTGCGCTCGCACGCGCTGCAGCAGGGCCGGGAACGGGAAGGGCACCTGAGGCGTGCCGTCGGCCTCGCGCTCGAGCAGACGATCGAACAGCGAACGGCCGTGCTGCGGCAGTGTGCGGCCGAGGTCCGCGCCGATGGCCGGAGCGGCGAGCGCACCGCCCAACAGGGCGCCCAGCATTACCCGAAGCACGAGGCGGGAGAGCGGGCTGGAGACCGGGTGACGCTGGCGCATGTTCGTCCCCTCGCGCAATGTTCCCTGCTGGACGCTGCCACATGCCGGGAAATCGCGCGTGCTTGTCCTCAACCACCGGTGGCCGCCGCGGCAACCAGGCGCTGCTGGGTGCCGCTCCAGCAATCCTGATCGACCTGGCCGGTCTTCAGGAACGCTTCGCGACTCGCCGCGATCATCTGCGCGTTGTGGAGGACGAAGTTCACCACGAAGGCGCGGTCCATGTAGGCCCGACCAAGGTAGAAGCCCGGGT
>JAKLLJ010000179.1 GCA_023150215.1 Thauera sp.
GTTCATGCGTGACGGCGTTGAAGGCCAGCGCCACGATCAGCAGCGGCAACAAGGTATGCAGCACGAACGCGGCGCTCATCTGACCGAAGCGGGTGGCAATGCCCTGATCGGCCGCCGGGCTGAAGCGCGCCAGGTTGCGCTTGTGCGGCTCCAGCCACAGCGCTTGTCCCGTGAACTGGCGCAGGCCGGGGTCGATGGCGGCCAGCGGCGACTCGGGTTTGAAAACGTAGATGCCGAAGTGTGCCGCCTGGTGGGTGCCCTTGACCCCTTGCGCCTCCCATTGCGCGCGCACCGTTTCTCCCGCTGCCTGTTTTTCATTGCGCATGTGCCGATACTCTTGCGTCGCGGCAAGAAAGAAACCGAGCAGCACCGCAAACAGCGATACCGCCAACAGCAGCAGCCGCCCATCGCGCAGGATGGACAGGGCTTCCTTGCGCAGGATGGCGCCGATCATGACAGCCCCCGCGCATGCGCCAGGTATTTCTGTTCCAGTTCGTCATGCGCGACGGTATGCGCGTCGAACGCCTCCACCAGTCGCCCTTCCTTCATGATGCCGATACGGTCCGCCACCTGCTTGGCGTTGAACAGGTCGTGAGTGGCCATCAGCACCGCCATGCCGCGCTCCGCCGCGGTGCGCACCTGCTGGGCGAAATCGTTCGCCGCGCTCGGGTCGAGGCCGGAGGTCGGCTCATCGAGCAGCATCACCTTGGCCTGTTTGGCGGACGCAATGGCCAGCCCGACCTTCTGGCGCATGCCCTTGGAATAGGCACTGACACGCTGATCATGCGCCTGCTCCTGCAGACCGGCACTCGACAGCAGTTCATGCGCGCGAGCGCGGGTGATCTGCAGGCCGGCCAGCGCGCAGAAGAAACTCAGGTTCTCGCGTCCGCTCATGTAGTGATACAGCGCCACATTCTCGGGCAGATAGGCGACAACGGAACGAACCAGCCCGGCATTTCCGTGGGGCGATTGGCCATCGATCAGAATCTCGCCGCCGGCCGGTCTGACAAACCCCAGGAAGGTGTTGATGGTCGTCGTCTTGCCCGCACCGTTGCCGCCCAGCAGCGCATAAACAGTACCCGCCGGCACCGCAATGTCGAGCGCATCGATCACCCGCCGCCGGTTGAAGTCGACCACCAGCTTTCTGGTTTCCAGCAGCTTTGCATCAGACATATGCTGCCTCCTTGCTTGATTGACTAGGCATGATCAGAACTCGGTCACCACGTTGAGGCGTATCTGGCGTGGGTCGCCGAGGGTGACGAGATTGTTGCTGCTGAAGGAGCCGCCGTAGACGGTCTTGTCAGCCAGGTTTCTGACGTTCAGCGCGGCACGCCAGCCCTGGCCCTGGTAGTGCACGGCGGCATCGAAGACGGTGTAGCCGGGGATGGTGAAGTCGTAGGAGTAACCGGTGCGTTCGCTCACATGCCGCAGGCCCAGCCCGAAGCCCCAGCCTTCCAGCGGTCCGGCGCTGACGCGATACAGGCCCCAGACGCTCACGTTGTGGCGCGGCACGTTGTTGACGGTGCGCCCGACCTCGCTTGCCTTGTTGCTCTTCGAGACCTCGGCGTCGGTGTAGGCATAGGCTGCGGTGAGACTGAAGCCGTTGCGCAGATCGGCGGCCACTTCGGCTTCCAGACCCCGGATGTGGTGCTCGCCGGTCTGCACGTTGAACGCGGAATTGACCGGGTCGACCGTCAGCACGTTGGTGCGCCTGAGGTCGTAGGCCGCCACCGATGCCGTTTGCCGCCCGCCGTCGCGTTCGAACTTGACCCCGATCTCGGCCTGCTTGCCGGCCTCGGGCTTGAACATGTCGCCGCTCCGGTCCACGCCGGATACGGGATTGAACGAGTTGGCCAGGCTGGCATACGGGGCCATGCCCGGCAGCACTTCCCAGACCAGGCCGACCATGCCGGTGGTGGCCGAGTCCTTCGGTTCGCTGGAGACCACGGACTTGACTTCGTTGAAGGTACGCGTCGTCACACGATCATGGCGCGCGCCGAAAGTCAGGTGCAGTTGCTGCCCGATACGCAGGTGGTCGCGTGCATAGACCCCGGCCGTGCGGATGTCCTGCGTGCTGTCGCTGAAGGCACCGGTGCAGCGTGTGGAGGTAGTGAAGCGGCCGTAGGTCGGCGCGAAAAGATCGATCGTGCCCAGGTCGGCCGAGGTGCAGTTGCGCATGGACAGGCGGCCATGTTTGTCGCCCAGGTCCAGCCCCACCGTGATCTCGTGCGTGCCGATCGGCGACCCGAGCTTGCCGTTGACGTAGGTATCCAATGCCAGTGCGCGGTAGTCGTCGTGCTGGATGTTGCCGGTGCGCGACTGGGTGCGCTCGTCGGCGGCCAGCGTGTCGATGAAAGCCGTGTTGCGCTGCTTCATCGTGTAGTCCTCCCAGCGGAAATTCTGCTGCAGCTTCCAGCCGTTGGCGAAGCGGTGCTGCAACTCGTAGCCTGCACGCGCGCGTCGGGCCTCGACGGTGCCGAAGGAGGGATCGCCGATGAACAGGCTGCGATCCACCCGGCCGTTGATGTTGGGCAGCACCGTGCCCTTGGCCGGCAGGGCCTGGTTGCGCAGGAACTCGCGGTCCAGGAAGCTGGTAAGTATCGTCAGGTCTGTGCGCTCGCCCAGCGCGACGGCAAACGAGGGGGCGATGTAATTGTTCTTGTAGAACACGTGGTCCGTCACGTCGTCGCTTTCGTTGACCAGCGCGGCGACGCGGAACCCCGAGCGACCGTCGGCCGACAGTGGCCGGCCCAGATCCGCGGTGACCTGCCTCATGCCGAGATTGCCCACGGTCACGCCCACCTCGCCGAAGGCCTCGGGCCGGGGGCGCTTGCTCACGATGTTGACCAGCCCGCCCGGGCGTACCTGGCCGAACAGCAGCGAGGCGGAGCCCTTGAGCACCTCGATGCGCTCGGCGCCGAAGATCTCCTCGGCCGGGACGTAGCCGGAACGCATGGTGTTCAGGCCGTCGACGTACTTTTCCTGGTTGCTGCCAACGTCGACGCCGCGGATGCCGAAATCGTCGAAGCCGCGGTTGCCGTGATCGCCGGCCACCACGCCGGCCACGCTGCCCAGCGCCTCGACCAGAGTCTTGACCTGGGTCTGGTCGAGTCTCTCACGCGTCAGCACGGTGATCGACTGCGGTGTCTCCAGCGCACGCGCCTCGCCCTTGGTGGTGCTGGTGATCGTGCCGGGCGTCACGCCGGGCGCGACAGAGCCCCTCACCGTGACCGTGGGCAGTTTGGCCTCTTGGTTCTGGGGGATCTGCGCCGGCAAGACGGGTTCAGCCTGCACCGGGGCGGTGGGCGCGGCAGTTGTCGAAGGGGCTTGCTGGGCGATTGCTGCGAGAGGTGCGAGACCCCAGACAACACCAAGTGCCAGCGCGACCGGGGTCATTCGCAGCATAGTGCTTCTCCTGTGTTCAGAGTGGGCACTGGCTGGCGACGGCTGGCTCGTGCAGTGATGGGTTATTTACTTGGCAACAATCAATTTTTCGGTGGGCATGCTGTCGCGCCGCGAATTATACATGAGAACCATTATATTTTGTAAGAGCTGGAGCACTTTCCTAGCGCTTTGCCCATCCGTTCGAATCCACGCCGGCAAGAATGGGTTCGGATCGAGGAATTCACGGCGGCATCGTAGGGCGGTGCCGGGCGACCACTGCATGAGCGCGCGTGGCTGGCAAATGCCTCGTGCCAAGTCGGTGCTGGACCTGGCCATCACGACGGCGCTGATCGCTTTCCTCGATAAGCGCTTCCCAAAGAAGGCATGACCCGTGTGAACAGGCACGACGGTTCGGCGCGCATTCGGCACCAAGTGGTTCCTTGGTCCGGCGATAAGGGCCTACCAAAGGGGGGCACCGTGCGCAGCGGTTTGTTGCTCCCGCCCCCGCCACGTATTGAAGCAGGCTAGGCCCATGTCCGTCGGCGAAGCCGACAGCATGCCCAGGTAGCCAAGACCTTCAAGGCTACGGTGCGTTGCGACGCGCAGGTCGTTCTTCTTCGCCAAGCCGCTCGCGGCGTTTTCTTCCACCCCTTGGGGCAGTGACTGCCCCGGCGGGCCGTGCTGCCTCCGATTCCTTCGAGGACAACACCATGCCTGTCACCCATCCTTCCAAGACGCTGTATCGCATCGACGAATGCCCCGACCTCATGGCCGACGGCTGCATCGGTGACGAGAACGGCAACCTGGTCTTTCTCTCGATCTGGGCGCGCGACACCGCCGTTCAGGAGTTCCTGGCTCGCCTGACCCTCGGGCGCGATGAGCAGGGGCTGGACCAGTTCCATGTCATCACCGACCAGGGCGCGAGCGTCCCGGTTTTCGTCGGCAACGTCGAGAACCTGGAGAAGCGCATTACCCGCGCCTACCGCCGCACGCTGTTCGGCTCGCTGACCAACGTGTGGCTGTTCGACCGTCGCGCCGTGAAGCCCGACAAGGCCAACGCCAGCGCGCTGGCGCTTCTGCCGCGCGAGTCCGCACACCGGCTCGACCGGCTGTGGACGCTGGTGCAGGACACCTGCCCGCTGCCACTGCTCGACCACTGGCGCGACACCGTGCTGGCGCTGTTGCAGACACGGCGGATGCTGACCGGTCTTCCCTTGGCCCTCGGGCCGCTGGAAGGCCATCGGCTGGCCCTCGATGTCCCGGCGCTGACGAAGGCGTTGGGCGAGCTGATCCGCAACGGCACCCTCGGCGCCATGCAGTACGAACTGGCCGCGAACGCACCGCTTCGGCGTGTGGCGTGAGCCATCCCCACGGGCATGCGCGCCACGCGTGCCCGCCTTCCCTCATCCATCATCAGGAGAAATCCATGGCACTCATGTTTCCGCGCCTGGCGCGCAATTTCATTCGTAACGGCTACTTCCCCACCGACGAACCGACGCTGGAGCGGGCCTTGTCCGCGCTGGCGCCGTCTCCCGGCGCCATGTCCATCCTCGATCCCTGCGCCGGCGAAGGCGTGGCGATCGCCGAAGCCGCCCACGCCCTCGGGCGCGAGCAGGTCCAGGCCTTCGCCGTCGAGTACGACGCCGAGCGTGCCCGCCACGCACGGCAACTGGTCGATCGCTGCATCCACGGTGACCTGATGGACACGCTGATCTCGCGCCAGTCCTTCGGGCTGCTGTGGCTCAACCCGCCCTATGGCGACCTGAGCAAGGACGCCAACGGCAACATCGGCTACCAGGGCCAAGGCCGCGCCAGGCTGGAAAAGCTGTTCTACCAGCGTGCGCTGCCGCTGCTGCAGTACGGTGGCGTGCTGATCTTCATCGTGCCGTCCTACGTGCTCGACGCCGAGCTGGTCGGATGGCTGACGCGCCACTTCGCCGACCTGCGCATCTACCGCGCGGTGGAGACGCAGTTCAAGCAGGTGGTGGTCTTCGGCCGCCGGGTTCGCCAGCGCGACCAGGCTTCGGATTCGGTCAAAGCCGTGCGCGGTCTGCTGCTGCAGATCGGACAGGGTGACGCCGAAGCCGAGGAACTGCCGCTCGAATGGCCGTTCCTGCCGTACACCGTCCCTGCCAGCCCGGTCGAGCCGGAGCACTTCTATCGCGTGACGATGGAACCCGAGCAGTTCGCCAATGAGGTCGGCCGGCTGCAAGGGCTCTGGCCGGCGCTCGAGACGCACCTGGGCGCCGCGCAGCAGTCGCTGCGCCCGCCGGCGCGGGCCTTGTCGCACTGGCATCTTGCTCTGGCCTTGGCCGCGGGCGCGATCTCCGGCGTGGTGAGGTCCGGGGCCGGTCGGGTGCTCGTCGTCAAAGGTGATACTCACAAGGAGAAGACCCTCCAAACGGAATACACCGAACGCGACGACGGCTCCGTGGCCGAGACGCGCATCCTCACCGACAAGTTCGTGCCGGTCATCCGCGCCTGGGACATGACGCCAGGTTCCCCGACACGGGGCGAGGTGCTGACCATCCGCTGATTGTTGTTCCCTGACGGCTCGCCGTCGCTTTCATCCACCCACCGGGGTCATGTCGCCCCGATGGGGTGCCGTGCCCCCTTCTTCGAGAAGGAGAAACCACCATGGCACTTGCTGTCCTCAACCTCGCGTCACAGCCACGCTTTTCGCCCGGGCAGGTGGTCATGACCGCCGGCGTCGACGAACTGGTCCGACAGGGCCGGCTCAACCCCACGCCGTACCTGCGCCGCCATCTTCATGGCGACTGGGGCGACCTGAGCGACGAAGATCGACGTCTGAACGACGCCGCGCTGAAGTCCGGCGAGGATCGTCTGTTTTCGTCCTACCAGGTCACGCCTGACCTGAAGCTCTGGATCATCACCGAATGGGATCGCAGCGTCACCACGCTGCTGCTGCCCAGCGAGTATTGATCGGCATTCAGCGGCCCTGCGCCGTTCCTTTCTTCCCACCCCGGGGCACGCCAATGCCCGCGGGGGCGGTGCGTGCCCCTTCACCTTGGAGCATCACCATGTCCCTCGATCTCGAAACCACTGCCGCTGAAGCCGCGCCCGTACAGGGCGAACTGCTCGATGCGGAATCTTCCCCTCTGACCCTGAGCCTTCAGGATTTCGTCGGCGAGTTCGGCGACGAACTGCTCGACGCCCTCAACAGCGCGAACCCGCCGGTCTATAACGGCCAGCCGCAGGCGCACCGGCAACTCGTCGTCGCCAGCCTCAAGCGCAAGCTGTTTCCGGCCCAGGCCGAAGTCGTCCACGCCGCCGCCGAGCTGCTGATCGACCGTGGCGAACGCGCCGCGATCGTCAATGGCGAAATGGGCTGCGGCAAGACGACCGTCGGCATCGCCACGGCCGCCGTGCTCAACGCCGAAGGCTACCGCCGCACCCTGGTTCTTTCGCCACCCCACCTGGTCTACAAGTGGCGGCGCGAGATCCAGGAGACGGTGGCCGGCGCCAAGGTCTGGGTGCTCAATGGCCC
>JAKLLJ010000017.1 GCA_023150215.1 Thauera sp.
CAACCTATGGCGGGCAGACCCTCGGCATCTACCATGCGGGCGAGGGTGCGGGATTTGTCGGGGCCGTCGTTGGCGCGGTGCTCATCTTGTTTGTGGTGACCCGGCTCAGGAAATGAGTTCGTCGCGCGGCACTGCAAAAAAACTTTGACAAGTTTTTAGCAATGTCTATAATGCGGGACTTCAGCAGGCGCGTAGCTCAGTTGGTTAGAGCACCACCTTGACATGGTGGGGGTCGTTGGTTCGAGTCCAATCGCGCCTACCAGGATTCTGGAGTCGAAAATCATGTTCCGAACTACCACTCAGGCCGGAAACTGAACAGGTCGGCTCCGCTTGTCTGCTAGAGAAAAAAGCGCGCCCAGATCGCGCTTTTTTTTCGTCCACGTTTTCCCCGTTTTCGCCCGTATCGTCTTCCGCCGTCGGCGGGGCGACACCAGTCCGAGGCCAAACTCATGCCCAATATCACGCTTCCCGACGGTTCCGTTCGTAGCTTCGATCATCCGGTGACCGTGGCCGAGGTTGCGGCCTCGATCGGTGCCGGCCTCGCCAAGGCTGCGCTCGCTGGCCGGGTTGGCGGGCGGCTGGTCGATCTCTCGCACCGGCTCGATGCAGATGCCGACCTGGCGATCGTCACCGACAAGACTCCCGAAGGCCTGGAGGTCGTCCGGCACTCCACGGCGCACCTGCTGGCGCACGCGGTAAAGGAGCTTTTTCCGGGTGCGCAAGTGACGATCGGGCCGGTGATCGAGAACGGCTTTTACTACGATTTCTCGTTTGAGCGTCCGTTCACGCCTGAGGATCTGGTTGCGATCGAGGGGCGCATGGCCGAGATCGCCAAGCGCGAGATTCCGGTGCAGCGCGAGGTCTGGCCGCGAGACAAGGCAGTCGATTTCTTCAAGGGCATCGGTGAGCACTACAAGGCCGAGATCATCGCCTCTATCCCGGCGGGCGAGGATGTGTCGCTCTACCGGCAGGGCGATTTCATCGATCTGTGCCGTGGTCCGCACGTGCCCTCGACCGGCAAGCTCAAGGTCTTCAAGCTCATGAAGCTTGCCGGCGCGTACTGGCGCGGCGACTCGAAGAACGAGATGCTGCAGCGCGTATACGGCACGGCGTGGGCGAAGAAGGAGGAGCTCGACGCCTACCTGCACATGATCGAGGAGGCGGAAAAGCGCGACCACCGCAAGCTCGGCCGTCAGCTCGATCTTTTTCACATGCAGGACGAGGCGCCGGGCATGGTGTTCTGGCACGCCAAGGGGTGGACGCTGTGGCAGCAGGTCGAGCAATATTTGCGTCGCACGATCGGCGAGCATGGCTACCAGGAAGTGAAGACGCCGCAGATCGTCGACCGCTCGCTGTGGGAGAAGTCCGGGCATTGGGGCATGTATTCCGACCTGATGTTCACCACGCAGTCCGAGAAGCGCGACTACGCGGTCAAGCCGATGAACTGCCCGTGCCATATCCAGATCTTCAACCAAGGCCTTAAGAGCTACCGCGACCTGCCGCTGCGCATGGCCGAGTTCGGCTCCTGCCATCGCAATGAGCCCTCTGGTTCGCTGCACGGCATCATGCGTGTGCGCAACTTCGTGCAGGACGATGCACATATTTTCTGTGCCGAGAACCAGGTGCAAGGCGAATCCGCCGAGTTCATCCGCCTGCTGCAGAGGGTGTATGCGGACTTCGGCTTCAACGATGTCCTGGTCAAACTGTCCACTCGCCCCGAGAAGCGCGTCGGTACCGACGAGCAATGGGATGCGGCCGAGGCGGCGCTTGCCGCTGCGCTCGATGCGCAGGATCTGAAATATGACTTGCAGCCCGGTGAGGGGGCGTTCTACGGGCCGAAGATCGAGTTCTCGCTGAAGGACAGTCTGGGGCGGGTGTGGCAGTGCGGTACGCTGCAGCTCGACTTCAATCTCCCGGTCCGCCTTGGTGCCGAGTATGTCGATGAGGACAACACCAAGAAGGTGCCGGTGATGTTGCATCGCGCCATCCTCGGTTCGCTCGAGCGTTTCATCGGCATCCTGATCGAGAACCACGCCGGCGCGATGCCGCTGTGGCTGGCGCCGGTGCAGGCGGTCGTGATGAACATCTCGGAAGGTCAGGCCGAATATGCTTACGAGGCTGCCGCCCGCCTCAGGAAGGCCGGTTTCCGTGTCGAAGCCGATTTGCGCAACGAGAAGATTAACTATAAAATTCGCGAACATAGCGTACAAAAGCTGCCTTACCAGATCGTCATCGGCGAGAAGGAAAAAGCGGCAGGCCTCGTGGCCGTACGTGCCCGGGGTGGCCAGGACCTTGGCCAAATGTCCCTCGATTCGCTGATCGAACGCTGGCTTCGCGAAGTTGAAGCGAAGGCCGGGTTGGTCTGATTTTGGTTTTCGTGGAGAGTTGAACCATCGCACAAGAAAAAAAGCAGCGCGTAAATAGGGAGATCAACGCGCCTGAGGTCCGGCTGGTTGGCGAGGAAGGCGAGCAGCTCGGCATCGTGTCCCTGAACGCATCCCTCAGCATGGCCGAAGAGGCCGGGCTGGATCTGGTCGAAATCGCACCGATGGCAGTGCCGCCGGTATGCAAGCTGATGGATTTCGGCAAGTTCAAGTATCAGGAACAGAAGAAGGCCCACGAAGCCCGACTCAAGCAGAAGCAGGTGCAGGTCAAGGAGGTCAAGCTCCGTCCCGGCACCGACGAGAACGACTACCAGATCAAGCTGCGCAACCTCAAGCGCTTCCTGGAAGAAGGCGACAAGTGCAAGGTGACCTTGCGCTTCCGCGGCCGCGAGATGGCGCACCAGGAGTTCGGCCTGCGCCAGCTCGAGCGCGTGAAGGCGGACCTCGAGGAACTCGGCCAGGTCGAGCAGATGCCCAAGATGGAAGGGCGCCAGATGATCATGATCATCGCGCCGAAGAAGAAGCACTGAGCTTCTTCCCGAAGAAATCGCCTCGCGAGGGGCGAGACCGCGGGAAGGAATTTCCCTCCGGCGGAAAACAAGTGGTGCCGGGTAACAAAACGCGCCGGGCTTTTCGGTGCTACCTGGTGTCATCCAAAAACATGGAGTCTCAGCAATGCCCAAGATGAAGACCAAGAGCGGAGCGAAGAAGCGCTTCAAGGTCCGCTCCAGCGGCGGGATCAAGCGGTCCCAAGCGTTCAAGCGCCATATCCTGACCAAGAAGACGACGAAGGTGAAGCGTCACCTGCGCGGCATGACCGAAGTGCATGCGGCAGATGAAAAGCTGATCCGCGCCATGCTTCCGTACGCCTGATAG
Source organism: Thauera sp. (assembly GCA_023150215.1). GTDB lineage: Bacteria > Pseudomonadota > Gammaproteobacteria > Burkholderiales > Rhodocyclaceae > Thauera. The sequence goes on from JAKLLJ010000017.1 coordinate 3,261, forward strand.
GAGACCGCAATGCCCAGAGTCAAACGTGGTGTAACCGCCCGCGCCCGTCACAAGAAAGTCCTCTCCCAGGCCAAGGGTTATCGCGGCCGTCGAAAGAACGTCTATCGCATCGCCAAGCAGGCGGTGATGAAGGCGGGTCAATACGCCTATCGCGACCGCCGTCAGCGCAAGCGTCAGTTCCGCACCCTGTGGATCGCGCGTATCAACGCCGCTGCACGTGAGCTTGGCCTGACCTACAGCGTGTTCATGAACGGCCTCAAGAAGGCTGCGATCGAGATCGACCGCAAGGTGCTGGCTGACCTGGCCGTGTTCGACAAGCCGGCGTTTGCCGCGATTGCCGAGCAGGCCCGGGCCAAACTCGCTGCGTAAGTCGACGCAGCCCGAAAAAAGGAGGCCTGGCCTCCTTTTTTTTTCTGAATCGCCGTCGCCGAATGCGACGCGCTCAGAGTCACCACAGACCTACTGCAATCCCGATGTCCGGCCGCTGCCGCGGCCGCCATCCCGCAACACCGCATTTTGCCAGGGCAGGGACATGGAACAGCTCGATCAACTGGTACAACAGGCCGCTGCGGAGTTCGCCGCTGCAGCCGATGGCGCGCAGCTCGAACAAGCAAAGGCCCGCTACCTCGGCAAGGCCGGTGCGCTCACCGAGCGCCTGAAGGCGCTTGGCAAGCTCGAGCCCGAGGCGCGCCGCGAGGCGGGCGCCGCGATCAATGCCGCCAAGGGTGCGATCGAGGCTGCCCTTGAGGCGCGCCGCAACGCCCTGCGCGAGGGTGCGCTGCTCGCCCAGCTCGCCGCCGAGGCGCTCGACGTCACGCTGCCCGGGCGCGGCAACACCCAGGGCGGGCTGCATCCGGTGAGCCGCACCCTCGAGCGCGTCGAGCGCCTGTTCGGCTCAATCGGCTTCGTGGTCGCCGATGGACCCGAGATCGAGACCGACTGGCACAATTTCACCGCGCTCAACACGCCCGAAAACCACCCTGCACGCTCGATGCACGACACCTTCTACCTTGAAGGCCATGACGACGTGCTGCTGCGCACTCACACCAGCCCCGTGCAGGTCCGCGCCATGCTGGCCCACGTCGAGCGTCACCGCGATGCGGCTGCGATGCCCGACCTGCGCATCATCGCACCGGGCCGTGTGTTCCGCGTCGACTCCGATGCTACCCATTCACCGATGTTCCATCAGGTCGAGGGGCTCTGGGTCGGCGAGACGGTGAGCTTCGCCGACCTCAAGGGCGTGATCGCCGACTTCCTGCGCCGCTTCTTCGAGACCGACGATCTTCAGGTGCGCTTCCGTCCGTCCTTCTTCCCGTTTACCGAGCCTTCGGCCGAGATCGACGTTGCCTTCATGAGCGGCGCCCTCGAGGGGCGCTGGCTGGAGATTGCCGGATGCGGCGTGGTGCACCCCAACGTGCTGCGTTTCGGCGGCATCGATCCCGAGCGCTACACCGGTTTCGCCTTCGGCATGGGGCCGGACCGTCTGACCATGTTGCGCTACGGCGTCAACGACCTGCGCCTGTTCTTCGACGGAGACCTGCGCTTCCTCGGCCAGTTCCGCTGAAGCATCGCGTCCAGAATCTGCCCCACCACGCAATCCGGGTAATCGAATCATGCAATTCTCAGAACAGTGGCTGCGGACCTTTGTCGATCCGCAACTGGATAGTGCCGGACTCGGCCATCTGCTGACCATGGCCGGCCTCGAGGTCGAGGACGCCGATCCCGCCGCGCCCGCCTTCCGCGGTGTGGTGGTGGCGAAGATTGTCGAGGCCGACAAGCATCCGAATGCCGACAAGCTCAAGCTCTGCAAGGTCGACGCTGGCAGCGGCGAACTGCTGCAGATCGTCTGTGGCGCACCCAACGCCGCTGCCGGCATGAAGGTTCCGTGCGCGGTGGTCGGTGCCGTGCTGCCGGGCGAGTTCGAGATCAAGAAGGCCAAACTGCGCGGTGTCGAGTCCTTCGGGATGCTGTGCTCGGCGCGTGAGCTCGGTCTCTCGGAGGATCATGGCGGGCTCTACGCGTTGCCCGACGATGCCCCGGTGGGCACTGACATACGCAGCTACCTCGGTCTCGACGACACGCTGTTCACGATCAAGCTCACCCCCAACCGCGCCGACTGCCTGAGCCTGACCGGCGTGGCGCGCGAAGTGGCGGCGATTACCGGCACCGCCTTCACGCCAGTCGCCATCGCGCCGGTCGTGGACGCAACCGATGCGCGGCGCGACATCGTGCTCGACGCACCGCAGGCCTGCCCGCGTTACTGCGGTCGGGTGCTGAGCGGCGTCGATGCGCGCGCCACCACGCCGGACTGGATGGTGCGCCGGCTGGTGCGCAGTGGCATCCGCTCGATCAGCCCGCTGGTCGATATCACCAACTACGTGATGCTCGAGCTCGGCCAGCCGCTGCACGCCTTCGACAACACGAAATTGCACGGCGCCATCCATGTGCGCATGCCGCGCGCGGGCGAGCAGGTGCTGCTGCTCAACGAGCAGACCGTGATCCCGGCGGCCGACACCCTGCTGATCGCCGACGAGGCGCGTGCGCTCGCGCTCGCCGGCATCATGGGGGGCGAGGAGAGCGGCATCACGCTCGACACCACCGAAGTCTTTCTCGAGAGCGCCTTCTTCGCGCCCGAGGCCATCGCCGGCCGTGCGCGCAGCTACGGCTTCGGTTCCGACGCCTCGCACCGCTTCGAGCGTGGCGTCGATCCCGAACTCGCGCGCAGCGCGCTCGAGCGCGCCACCCGCCTGGTGCTCGACATCTGCGGTGGCCAAGCCGGCCCGGTGTGCGAAGCGGTCGTCGCCGAGGAGCTGCCGGAGCGTCCGCCGGTGCGCCTGCGCCCGGCGCGCGCGCGCCGCGTGCTCGGCATCACGCTCGCGGACGACGCGATGCGCGTGCTGCTCGAGCACGTGCACCTGCAGGTCGTGCGCGAAGGCGATGATTTCCTCGTCACGCCGCCGTCGTGGCGCTTCGACATCGCGATCGAGGAAGATCTGATCGAGGAGCTCGCCCGCCTGCACGGCTACGACAACATCCCTGCGGTTGCGCCGCAGGGCAGCCTGATGATGCTGCCGAGCACCGAGCATGGCCGTCCGGTATGGGCGCTGCGCCACCTGCTCGCCGCGCGTGGCTATCAGGAGGTGGTCAATTTCGCCTTCGTCGAGGATGCCTGGGAGCGCGATTTCTGTGCCAACGAGCACCCGATCCGCCTCGCCAATCCGATCGCCAGCCACCTTAGCGTCATGCGCTCGAGCCTGATCCCCGGGCTGGTCGGCACGCTGTCGGCCAACCGCAAGCGCCAGATCGACCGCGTGCGCGCCTTCGAGCTTGCCCGCGTGTTCGAGCACAAGGCCGATGGCGAGCCGGTGCGCGGCTTCCATCAGGTCATGAACATCGCCGCGCTGGCGGCCGGACCGGTGGTGCCGGAGCAGTGGGGCGAGCGGGCGCGTAACGTCGATTTCTACGACGTGAAAGGCGATCTCGAAGCGCTCTTCGTACCGCGCACGCTGCAATTCACGCCGCTCTCGCATCCGGCCTTGCATCCCGGCCGTGCTGCCGCGGTGCGCCTGGACGGGCACATGATCGGCGTCGTCGGCGAGCTGCATCCGGTGTGGGTGCAGCGCTACGACCTCGGCACCGCACCGGTGGTTTTCGAGGTGGCGCTCGACGCCGCGCTTGCGGCTAACGTACCGGCCTACGCCGAGATCTCGCGCATGCCCGCGGTGCGCCGCGACCTCGCGCTGGTGGTCGGGAACGACCTGCCGGTCGAGCGCGTGCTCGAGGTGCTGCGTGAGGCGGCACCCGAACTGGTGCGCGAGATCGCGTTGTTCGACGTCTATCAGGGCAAGGGCGTCGAGGCCGACAAGAAGAGTCTTGCCTTCAGGGTATCGATGCAAGATACTCGCCGAACACTTGAAGACGCCGAAGTCGAGGTTGCGGTCGCGCTGCTCGTGGCTCATGCGGAGTCGGTGCTCGGTGCTCGCCTGCGTGGCTCGGGAGGCTGACATGACGCTGACCAAGGCCGAGCTCGCCGAGTTGCTGTTCGAGCAGGTCGGGCTCAACAAGCGTGAAGCCAAGGACATGGTCGAGGGCTTCTTCGAGGAGATCCGGACCGCGCTGGAGCGCGGCGACACCGTCAAGCTGTCCGGCTTCGGCAACTTCCAGTTGCGCGACAAGCCACAGCGCCCGGGTCGCAACCCCAAGACCGGCGAGGAGATCCCGATCACTGCGCGGCGCGTGGTCACTTTCCACGCCAGCCAGAAACTGAAGGCCGCGGTGGAGCAACTCAGCGATGCAAGCAAGCAGCCCTGACGTGGGCGGCGTCGAACTGCCGCCGATTCCTGCGAAACGCTATTTCACCATCGGTGAGGTCAGCGACCTGTGCTGCGTCAAGCCACATGTGCTGCGCTACTGGGAGCAGGAATTCACCCAGTTGAAGCCGGTCAAGCGCGGCGGCAATCGACGCTATTACCAGCATCACGAGGTCATGCTGATCCGCCGTATCCGTCAGTTGCTGTATCAGGAAGGGTTCACGATATCCGGCGCCCGTAACCGGCTGGGCGAGTCGGCGATCCACGAGCAGGAGAACGGCCTTGAGCTCGAGCAGTGCAAGGCAACGCTGCGCGGGATCAGGGCGGAGATCGCTGCAACGCTGCAGGCACTGCGCGCCTGACCCGCGGCGCGTGCCGATCGCGCCGGTCGATGTGGGCAGAGTTTCTGCGCGCTCGGGTTTCATGCCAGTGACTGAGGTCGGGCTCGGTGATGCCCTCGCTTGCGACGCGCTGTCAGGCCATCGAGGTTTTGAAAGGGCGCGGTAAAAAACCTGGCAATTCTCGGGTACGCTGCTATAATGGCGGCTTGTGTCGGGGCGTAGCGCAGCCTGGTAGCGCACTTGCATGGGGTGCAAGGGGTCGCGAGTTCGAATCCCGCCGCCCCGACCAAATCAAACAAACCGGCTCAGGCCGGTTTTTTTGTTGGTGTCGTTCGCCGGCGGCATGTCGGCACGCCGTGCTAATATTTCCCCCCGGCCGGCAGGCGGGGCCCTTCGCAGCAACTCGCACGGAATTCAGATGCGTATCCTGGTCAGCAACGACGACGGTTACTTCGCGCCGGGGATAGCGGCGCTAGCCGAGGCGCTAGCCACGCTTGGCGAGGTCACGGTGGTCGCGCCCGAGCGCGACCGCAGCGGCGCGAGCAACTCCCTGACGCTGGACCGGCCGCTTTCGCTCAAGCGTACCGCCAATGGTTTTCATCATGTCAACGGCACGCCGACCGACTGCGTACATCTGGCGGTGACCGGGATGCTCGACCATCTGCCCGACATGGTTGTTTCAGGCGTCAACCATGGCGCCAACATGGGCGACGACACGGTTTATTCCGGTACCGTCGCGGCGGCTACCGAGGGTTTCCTGCTCGGCGTGCCATCGATCGCGGTGTCGCTGGTCAGCAAGTCGGCCACCGATTTCAGTGCCGCTGCGCGCGTCGCGCGTGATCTCGCCGAGCGCTTCATGCGCAACCCCTTCCCGCAGCCGATGCTGCTCAACGTCAACGTCCCCGATGTGGCCTACGAGCGCTTGCAGGGCGTGCGCGTCACCCGCCTGGGCAAGCGCCACAAGGCCGAACCCGTGGTGCGCAGCCAGACGCCGCGCGGCGAAACCGTCTATTGGGTCGGGGCTGCGGGCGGGGCGGCCGACGCCGGTGAAGGCACCGATTTTCATGCGGTGGCCAACGGTTTCGTATCGGTGACGCCGTTGCAGATCGACCTGACCCACACCGGCCTGATTGCGCCGGTCTTCGACTGGTTGCAACGGTGACTGTACGGGCTTCGGACCCTGGGCAGGCGGCGCGTGCGCGCGCACGGATGGTCGAGCGCCTGCGTACCCAGGGGATCCGCGACGAGCGTGTGCTTGCCGCGATGCAGGCCGTGCCGCGCCACGCTTTCGTCGACGAAGGGCTGGCCTTCAGTGCTTACGACGACACGCCGCTGCCGATCGGTTTCCAGCAGACGATCTCGCAGCCCTTCGTGGTCGCGCGCATGATCGAACTGCTGCGCAGCGGGCGCGAACTTGGGCGCACGCTCGAGGTGGGGGCCGGATGCGGATATCAGGCCGCGGTGCTGTCCTTGCTGGCGACCGAGGTCTATGCGGTCGAGCGCATCCGCGCGCTCCTCGACCGCGCGCGCGCGAACCTGCGGCCGTTGCGGTTGGCCAACGTACGGCTGAAACTTGCCGATGGCAGCCTGGGTCTTCCCGAGGCCGCGCCCTTCGACACCATCATCGTCGCTGCAGCGGCGATCGGGCTGCCACCGGCACTCAAGGAGCAACTCGCCCCCGGTGGGCGGCTGATCATTCCCGTCGGCGGTGCTGAACAGCGCCTGCTGCTCATCGAGCGCCAGGGGGGCACGTTTCGCGAAACCTGGTGCGAAGCGGTCCGCTTCGTGCCCCTGATTGGCGGCACTGACTGAACAACGGTATCTCGGATGCACAAACGTACTCAATATTTCATCGTTCTCATCGCGGCCTTGCTCGGCGCCGGATGTGCCTCGCAGGGCACGGCGCCGGTGCGTGACGGCAGCGGTGTCGCCGCGGCGCCATCGGCTGCAACGGCATCGGTCTCCGGCTTCCACACCGTTCGTCCGGGCGAAACCCTGCTCGGTATCGCGCGCCAGTATGGTGTCACGCTTCCCGACCTCGTCGCCTGGAACCGCATCACCGATCCGGACCAGATCCATGTCGGACAGACCCTGCGCGTCTCGGCGACCGCTGCAGCGACCGCGGGCAGTGTTGCGCCGGGCAGCGGGGGTGCCGTGGTGACGCCTGTTCCCCCTGCGGGATCCGCCGCCGCCAGCGTGCCGATCGTGCGTGAGCCGGTCGGCGGGCGGGCGCCGGTCGTCGAGCCGGCGGCCATCGAGCCGCCGACTGCGGTGCCAGGCGAGCAGGCGCCGGCGGCCAGCAGCGGCCAGTGGGCGTGGCCGTCGGCGGGCACGGTCGTCGCCGGCTTCAACGAGGCCTCGAACAAGGGCCTGGACATCGGCGGCAAGGTTGGCGATCCGGTTTTTGCCGCTGCCGCAGGCAAGGTGGTCTACGCGGGAAGCGGCCTGCGGGGATACGGCAAGTTGATCGTGATCAAGCATAATCAGGAGTTCAACTCCGTGTATGCTCACAACGACAAATTGCTGGTCAAGGAAGACGATCAAGTCACCCAGGGCCAGAAGATTGCCGAGCTCGGCAGTTCGGAAGCCGAGCGGCCGAAGCTGCATTTCGAGATCCGCAAGCAGGGCAAGGCGGTCGACCCGACCGGGTATCTGCCCGCACGATGACAAGGGGGGCGCATGGAAGAGCCGGCAAATCTTGACGACTTGGAAAGTCAACATGAACCGGATCTCCCGCCCGAGGTAGAGGTGTTCTCGTACCAGGCGCCGCCCGTGGTCGAGAACGAGTTCTTCAGCGACGTCACCCAGCTCTATCTCAACGAGATCGGTGCCAACCCCTTGCTCACGGCGGGCGAGGAGCTTGCCATCGCCCGCCGGGTGCGCGGGGGGGACTTCGATGCCCGCCAGACCATGATCGAGCGCAACCTGCGCCTGGTTGTCAACATCGCCAAGCACTACCTCAACCGGGGTATTCCGCTGCTCGATCTGGTCGAGGAAGGCAACCTCGGCCTCATTCACGCACTCGAGAAGTTCGATCCCGAGCGCGGCTTCCGCTTCTCGACCTACGCCACCTGGTGGATCAGGCAGAACATCGAGCGCGCGATCATGAATCAGTCGCGCACCATCCGCCTGCCGGTGCATGTGGTCAAGGAACTCAATCAGGTGCTGCGCGCGCAGCGTCATATCGAAGCCGACAACAATGGCGAATCCTCGCTCGAGGACATCGCCACCCGCCTCGGTCGGACGATCGACGAGGTGCGAGCGATCCTGGCGCTGGCCGAGCACACCGCCTCGCTCGATGCACCGCTCGACATCGATCCGACGCTGTCGATCGGCGAGTCGCTCGCCGACGAGCACCAGGCGACCGCCGACGCGCGGATCCAGTGCTCCGAGGTCGAGCAACTCGTGCGCGAATGGCTGGCGATGCTGAGCGACAAGCAGCGTATGGTGATCCGTCATCGCTACGGCATCGACGAGTGCGAACTGCTGACGCTGGAGGAACTCGCCGAGCGTCTGGAGCTCACGCGCGAGCGCGTCCGCCAGATCCAGCTCGAGGCGCTCGGGCAACTGCGGCGCATCCTGAAGCGCCGCGGCATCTCCCGCGATGCGCTGCTTTAGGTCTGTGGTGGGGGAGTGATGCTGGCCGGAAACGCGCGGAAGTAGAGTTCGCGGCTGGCGTAGGCCATTACCGGCAGACTCGCCAGCAGCAGCGGTAGCGCCATCACGCTGACCATGATCACCGCGGCGAGGAGCAGGGCCCAGCACATCATCACGCCGAAGCGTCCAAATACCGTGCGTACGCTCGCCACCACCCCCGAGACCAGCGTCGCCCGGTGATCGTAGATGAGCGGGATCGAGAACGCCGACACCGCAAACAGGATGAAGGCGAGCACGCCGCCCATGATCGCGCTGTAGCCTGCGTAGCTCAGCACCATGTCCTCGATGTGGAGCAGGCGCAGGAAGCCGATCGGTTCGCGGCCGACCATGAAGCCGTAAAGGATGCCGGCGTCGGTGATCCAGATCAGGAACAGCAGGCCGCACACGAAAGAGATCACCCAACCGCCTCGCGGCATACTGCGAAAGCCCGCCCAGATATCGCCGAACACCGGATGACGGCCGCGGCGCAGCTTGTCGGACACCGCAAAGAAGCCGGCCAGCAGCACCGGACCGACGAGCATGAAGCCGCCCGCCAGCGACAGGCTCATCGGCGCGATCTGGCCAAATTCGAGCAACGCGAACAGCGCCGCGCCGATGACGACGAAGAGCGTCGCGAATGCCATGCTCAGCAGCGGGATGGCGCGGAACTGTGCCATGCCGAAGCGCAGTGCGGCGCCGATGTCCGCGAGCGCGAGCGGTGCTGGGCGCAGGTTGGAGGAGTCGGCAGAGGCGGGCGCGGACATGGCGAGATCCTTCAGCGGCGTTGGGCTCGCATCGCGTCGACCAGTCTGCGCAGGCGCAGCGCCTCCGCGAGCTCGAAGACCGACATGGCGTAGAAGCTGCTTCGATTGTAGCGCGTGATGACGTAGAAGTTCTGGTAGCCCAGCCAGTATTCAGTGTCGGCACCGGGTGTCTCGAGATCGACCAGGGTGGCGGTCTGTGCGGCAGCGCGGCCGTCCGCCGTGCTCACACCGTTGTCGGTGAGCAGGGCAGGCGCCAGGCTGGGCTCGATCCCGGCATCGACCAGCGTGGCCGCATCGCTGGCCGGGCCGAGGCGGGCGCGTTCGGCCACCGGTGCGCCGGGCTGCCAGCCGTGGACGCGCAGGTAGTTGGCCACGCTGCCGATCGCGTCCACCGCGTCGGTGTCGAAGTCGATGCTGCCATTGCCGTCGAAGTCGACGGCGTAGGTGCGCACGCTGCTCGGCAGGAACTGCGGGTAGCCGAGGGCCCCGGCGAATGACCCGTAGTAGCTGGCCGGCTCGCGCCCCTGTTCGCGTGCGAGCAGGAACAGCGCCTCGAGTTCGCGGCGGAACAGTTCGGCGCGTGGCGGGTAGTCGAAGGCCAGCGTGGCGAGTGCCGACAGGGTCTCGAAGTTGCCGGTGTTGCGCCCGTAGATCGTCTCCACGCCGATGATGGCGACGATGATCTCGGCGGGCACGCCGGTCTCGCGTGCTGCGCGTTCGAGGAGCTCGGCGTGTTCGTCCCAGAAGCGCATGCCGCCGTCGATCCGGGTGTGGTCGAGGAAACGCGCGCGGTAGGTGCGCCACGACCGTACCCCCTTGCGTGAGGGCGGGGTGATCAGGCGGATCACGTCCGGGTCGTGACGAGCGCCCGCCAGCGTGCGTTCGATCGCGGTGGCGTCGAAGGCGTGGCGCTGCGCGAGCTCGGCGGCGAAGGCCTGTGCCTGCGGGTGGTCCGCATACGAGGCAAGTGCGGCGGTGGGTGCGGCGAGCGCGACGCAGACGGTGGTCAGCAAGGCACCGAGCGCGTGCCGCAGGCGAGGGCGGAGCGATGTGGGCGGAGCGAGGTCGTGGCGGGCGGGCGTCGGGAGCATCGTGTTCATTTGATTTTCAGGCGGGCGATTTGCTTCTTCAGGGCCCGGACGTCCTCGTCCGGGGGGTGGGGGCCGTAATGCAGGCGGGCGTAAGTCTGGCAGATCTCGCGCAGCGCCTGGGTGTGGGCGGGATGACACCTGGCGAGATGCGCAGCGTAATCCAGCGGACCCTGCCAGGGCTCGCGCGCCGCGCCAGCCGCAGCCATGCGCGCGCAAAACGAGAGCCACAAGCGCTGCACGGGGTCGCGCTGGGGTGGGCGGCGTACGCTCCACGCATAGAGCCCGCCGAACAACACCAAGGCGGCTGTGGCAAGTGCGGCGACACGCGCCGCCAGCGCGCCTGATCCGAGCCCGAGGCGCGCGAGCAGTTCCCGCTGGCGCTCGGGCGTGTAGCCAAGCACGTGCTGGTTCCAGGCATTGGACGCCGCCTCCCAGCGATGGCGCAGGCTGCGCAGCCAGGCCATGTCGGCGCGCAGCATCAATGGCAGCTCTGCGTTGTCGGTCAGTGCCCAGGCGATACCGCTCTCGATGCGTTGCGGCGCGGCGAGCGCGGTTGGGTCGACGCGCACCCAGCCGCGCCCCTGCAGCCACACTTCGGCCCAGGCGTGAGCGTCGGACTGGCGGATCACCAGATGGCGGTCCACCGGGTTCATCTCGCCCCCCTGGTAGCCGGTCACGATGCGGGTCGGCACACCGGCCGCACGCATCAGCACCGCGAACGTCGAGGCGAAGTGTTCGCAGAAGCCGCGCCGCGTGTCGAACAGGAATTCGTCCGCGGGGTGGGCGCCGAGCAGCGGCGGGCGCAGCGTGTAGATCAGGCGCAGGGAACGCAGATGGGCGATGACGCGCGCGAGGACTTCGCCATGGTCGCGCGCGCCCGCCGCCAGTTCTTGTGCCAGACGCACGCTGCGCGGGTTGCTGCGCGCCGGCAGGCGGGTCGCGGCGGCGAGCACCGCGGCGGTCTCGTCCACGCCGACCGGCGTTGCAGGGTAGGCCGAGAGTGCGAAGCGGCTGCGCGCCTGCAGTGGCCGCAGGGCGAGCGTGCGCAGGTCGCTGGTGTGACGAAGCGCCGGCTGTGTCGGCCCCGGATGCTCGAGTGCGGGCAGCCAGCGCCGGTTGTGGGGCTCGATGGTGAGCAGATAGTCGAGGCGCGGGCCGGTCGGGGTGTAGTAAGGCGCGTCGGCTTCGGCCGCGGGCACGGCATGCCATTCGCGGCCATCGAAGCGGGTCAGCACCGGGCCGCGCCAGTAGCGCTCGGCCGGCGGCGGTGGCGCGCCCTCGAATGCAGCGCGCATGGCGATCTCGCTCGACAGGCCGAGTTCGCTGATCGACCCTGGGCTCATCGTGTCCGACAGCCCGCTGCGCGCAGAGAACGCATCCGCCGGCAAGCCCCACAACGGGCCCTGGACGCGGGGAAAAAGCACGAACAGCACGAGCATGAAGGGGATGCCCTGGGCAAGCAGCGTGGCCGCCGTGCGCAAGTGTTCGCGGCCGTCTCCGCCCGGGTCGGCGAGCGCGACCAGCGCGGCGAGCGCGAGCAGGGTGCCAGCGAGGGCGAGCGCAGCCGTTGGCAGCGACTGGTCTTCGAGGAAAAGCGCGAGCTGCAGGAAGAGGCACAGCAGCACCCCGGCACGTATGTCGCGCGCTGCCCGTGTCTCCAGCAACTTGAGGCCGAGCAGCAGCACCAGCACCGCAAGCCCCGGATCCTTGCCGAAGAAATGGCCGAACTCGGCGCGCACGCCGACCGCCCCGGCGAGCGCGAGCGCGAGCAGCAGCAGCGCCGGCGGTGGCCGACTGCCGCGCCACAGCAAGATGCCGCGCCAGGCCAGCAGGGCAAGACCGAGTGCGGCGACCCAGGGGGGGAGCCAGGCGCCGTGGGGGGCGACCGCAGCTGCGGCCGAGGCCAGCAGCCAGGTGCCCTGGCCGCGTTGCAGGGAAGGCACGGATGCGGAGTCGTGTCTGCGCCCGGCGCGCATCGTGGCGAGCAGGTGGCGGCCGATCATGCGCGGGCGTCCACATCGTCCGCGGGCAGGCCGAACAGCGCCAGGCCGCGCAGGCAGCGCTCGCGATGTGTCGCGCCCGCGCTCACCGGGGTGTGCAGGCCGGGCAGGGCGAGCGCGTAGCGGCAGCCGGCGCGTTCGGCGGCGAGGATCCACGCGCTCAGGCGTGACAGGCGGCGCTCGGTGTCGAGCCCCGGGGGCATCGCCGCCCAGTCGAGCAGCAGGTCGCGCCCGCCGCTACCGGCGTATTCCTTCGTCAGCATCGGTCCGCCGCGCGCAAGCACCTTCCAGGCCACGTGGCGCGGCGAGTCGCCGTCGCGGTGCGCGCGCAGACCGGCGAAATCGTCGTCGCCTTCGCGCTGCTGGAGACCCGCGGCCGGTGCGCCGGTTCCGTATCCCGGAAGAGGAGGCGGATCGGCCTCGGGGGCCGGCAGGACAAGGCAGTGCATGTCCGGCACGAACACGCTCCAGGCGCGGATCAGGCCGAGCGGCCAGCGTGTCTCCAGCACCGTGCGACCGAGCGCGAGTCGGCCCCGCCGGGGCGCCGGGCAGGCGAGGCCGACGGCGGTCTCCTGCGCCTCGCCGAGCGTGAACTCGGCCCACTGGCCGTGCGCGCCGAGACGCAGGGCGGCGCGGCGGCGCGCACGCGGGTTGTCGATGAGCAGGACGAAGGTGGCGCTGTCGCCGGCGAAGACGGGCTCGCAGCGACCGAGACGCAGCGTTAGTCCGTACAGGTTGCGAAAGGCATGCAGCATGCTGGCGGCCGCGCTGCCGGCGAGGGTGAACACCAGCGCATAACCGAGGCTGAGGTTGTAGTTGATCGAGGCCAGCAGCATCACCAGCAGGGCGATGGCAAACGCCAGTCCGGCGCGGGTCGGCAGCACGTAGATCCGGCGCTGGCCGAGGCGGATTGGGGCGGGTTCGGGCGGGCCGATGCGAAACAGCCAGCGGTCCGCCACCCTGCGCAGTACGCCAGGGAGGAGCGTTGCGCGCTGGATCATCAGCCGAGCGTCACCGCCTGCACCAGACGCATCAGGGTTTCCGGCGGGGGCGAGCGGCCGTCTGCGGCCAGATGCAGGCGGTGTGCCGCAACGTGAGGAAACAGCGTCTGCACGTCCTCGGGCAACACGTGGTCGCGACCGTCGAGCAAGGCCCAGGCGCGCGCAGCGGCGAGCAGGCCGAGACCCGCGCGCGGGCTCAGGCCGCCGGCGAACTCCGGACTGTTGCGGGTGGCGCCGAGGAGCGCCTGGATGTAGTCGACTAGGGGAGCGGCGACGTGCAGGCGCTGCGCTGCGCGTTGCAGATCGAGCAGGTCGGCGGGGCTGCTGACCGCGGGCTGACGTTCGAGCAGCGCGCGCCGATCCTCGCCCATCAGCAGTGCGCGCTCGGCCTGCGGGTCGGGATAGCCGAGGCGGATGCGCAGCAAGAAGCGGTCGAGCTGGCTCTCTGGCAGCGGGAAGGTGCCGATCTGGTGGGCCGGATTCTGGGTTGCGATCACGAAGAAGGGTTCGGGCAAGGCATGGGTCTGGCCGTCGGCGGTGACCTGGCGCTCCTCCATCGCCTCGAGGAGCGCGCTCTGGGTTTTGGGGGTGGCGCGGTTGATCTCGTCGGCGAGGATCAACTGCGCGAAGGCCGGGCCAGGATGGAAGCGGAACGCGCTGGTTTCGCGGTCGAAGATCGACACGCCGAGGATGTCGGCCGGGAGCAGATCGCTGGTGAACTGGATGCGCTGGAACTGCAGTCCCATCAGCCGCGCGAGTACGTGGGCGAGCGTGGTCTTGCCCACGCCGGGTACGTCCTCGATCAACAGGTGGCCGCGTGCGATCAGGCAGGCCAGCGCCAGGCGCAACTCGCGTTCCTTGCCGAGGATGATCCGGGAGGCAGCTTCGAGCAGACGATTTGCATGGTCTTGGGGCATCGCGGGCGTACTGTGAAATTGGCCGGGAAGCGGTGATAATAGACGACAAAGGCGGGCAGCCCGAGCATCAGGACAACACGATGACGGGTCGCGAGAGGGGAGGCGGGGCACACGGTCCGCGCTTCCGTCGTCAGCAAGACAAGAGGGAGGAGTATGACCACCACAGCATTCATCACGCACCGTGACTGCTGGCTGCACGACATGGGATCGATGCATCCCGAATGTCCGGAGCGGCTTTCGGCGATCAATGATCGCCTGATCGCATCGGGGCTGGACATGTATGTGTCTTTCTACGACGCACCGCTGGTCGAGCGCGAACAGATCGTGCGCGTGCATCCGGCCGACTACCTCGACAGCCTGCTGGGCAACGTGCCCGAGCACGGCATCCGCCACCTCGATCCCGATACCGCGATGAGCCCCGGGACGATGAAGGCGGCCTATCGCTCGGCGGGTGCCGGCGTCCATGCGACCGATCTGGTCATGAAGGGCGAGATCGAGAACGCCTTCTGCGCCGTGCGTCCGCCCGGCCACCACGCCGAACGTGCGAAGGCGATGGGCTTCTGCTTCCTGAACAACGTCGCCATCGCCGCGCGCCACGCGCTCGAAGCGCACGGCCTTGAGCGTGTGGCGATCGTCGATTTCGACGTGCACCACGGCAACGGCACCGAGAACATCTTTCGCGACGATCCGCGGGTGATGATGGCGGGAATCTTCCAGCATCCCTTCTATCCCTATTGCGGCACAGAGAATCCGCCGGCGCACATGTGCAACGTGCCGCTGCCGGCCGGTACCCGCGGCGACGCCTTCCGTCAGGTGTTCGGCGACATCGTCGTGCCGGCGCTGCGCAGCCACAATCCGCAAATGATCTTCATCTCGGCGGGCTTCGACGCCCACTACGAAGACGACATGGGTTCTCTCGGCTTGCTCGAAGCCGACTACATGTGGGCGACCAAGCAGATCAAGGACGTCGCCGACAGTTGTGGTCACAAGCGCATCGTGTCGATTCTCGAAGGCGGCTACTCGCTTTCCTCACTCGCCCGCTCGGTGGTGGCGCACATCAAGACCCTCGCCGACCTCTGACGATGTTGGCAAGGCCTGCGCGGCGGGTGATACCCCGTTTTACGGTGTGCTCGACCGTGCGCGGCGATCGGTTAGAATCGAAGCTTTAATTCAATGTCGGATGCCATGATTACAGGATCGCTTGTCGCCATCGTCACGCCCATGCACGACGACGGCAGCCTGGACTTTCCCCGCCTGCGCAGCCTCATCGACTGGCACATTGCCGAGGGCACCGACGGCATCGTGATCGTCGGTACGACCGGCGAGTCGCCGACCGTGGATGTTGACGAGCACTGCGAACTCATTCGCGTCGCCGTCGAGCATTGCGCCGGCCGCGTTCCGGTGATCGCCGGCACCGGCGCCAACTCCACCGCCGAAGCCGTCGAACTCGCCCGCTTCGCGAGCCAGGCAGGCGCGAGCGCCCACCTCTCGGTGGTGCCGTACTACAACAGGCCCACCCAGGAAGGCCTCTACCGGCATTTCCGCACGATCGCCGAATCGGTCGAGCTGCCGCTGATCCTGTACAACGTGCCCGGTCGCACGGTCGCCGACCTGTCCAACGACACCACCCTGCGCCTGGCCGAGATCCCGAACATCGCGGGCATCAAGGACGCCACCGGTAACATCGATCGCGCCTGCGACCTGATCGAGCGCGCGCCCGCGGGCTTCGCGCTCTACAGCGGCGACGACATGAGCTCGGCAGCTTTCCTGATGCTCGGTGGCCACGGCGTGATCTCGGTGACCGCCAACGTCGCGCCGCGCGCTATGCATGCGCTGTGCGCCGCGGCTGCGGCCGGCGACATGCGCACGCTGCGTGCAACCAACGCTGCGTTGACCGCCCTGCACCGCGACCTGTTCTGTGAGGCCAACCCGATCCCGGTGAAGTGGGCGGTCGCCCGCATGGGGCTGATCGGTGACGGCCTGCGCCTGCCGCTGACACAACTCTCGGCTGCGTACCATGAGCGTGTGCTCGCGGCGCTGCGCAAGGCCGGCATCCAGGCCTGAACCGAATCTTTCTGCCCAGGACTTCCATGATCCGTTCCAAGCGCACTTCCCTGTCCCTGATCGCGCTGTCGCTCGCGCTCGGCGGTTGTTCGGGATCGCTCCTCGAATCCCAGCGCATCGACTACAAGAGCGCACGCCAGATCGAGCGTCCGCTCGAGATCCCGCCCGACCTCACCGCACCGCAGCGCGACGATCGCTTTGCCGTGCCAGACGTGGCGCCGCGGGGGGTTGCGACCTACTCCGCGTACTCTGCCGACCGTAGCGCGCAGCCGGCTCAGGTGTCGGGGACGCCCGAGGTGCTCGCCAAGTCGGAAACCATGCGCATCGATCGCGCCGGCAGCCAACGCTGGCTGGTGGTCAGTGGCACCCCCGAGACGCTGTGGCCGCAGATCAAGGACTTCTGGCTCGAGCTCGGCTTCATCCTCGATATCGACAACCCTGAGATCGGGGTCATGGAGACCGATTGGGCCGAGGATCGGGCCAAGATCCCGCAGGACTTCCTGCGCTCGAGCATCGGCAAGGTCTTCGACGGTCTGTTCTCCACCCCGGAGCGCGACAAGTTCCGCACCCGCCTCGAACAGGGCAAGGATGCGGGGATGGTCGAGGTCTATATCTCGCACCGCGGGATGATGGAGATCTACCCGAACGAGGCCAAGGACTCGACCATCTGGCAGCCGCGCCCGGCCGACCCGGAGCTCGAGGCCGAGATGCTGCGCCGCCTGATGGTGCGACTGGGGGCGGATGAGGCGCGCGCCGAAGCGGCGATTGCGGCGCCGCAGCAGACGCCCGAGCGTGCGCGCATCACCGCAGCGCCCAATGGCCAAGTCATGCTGGTAATGGACGAATCCTTCGATCGCGCCTGGCGGCGTGTCGGCCTTGCCCTCGATCGCATCGGCTTTACCGTCGAGGATCGTGACCGCGCGCAAGGACTGTACTTCGTGCGTTATGTCGATCCCGACGCCGATAACCGCAGTCCGGACAAGGGCTTCCTGTCCAGCCTCGCCTTCTGGCGCAGCGACGACAAGCCTGCCGCCGCCGGCAGCGAATACCGGCTGCGCGTGCAGGGGCAGGGCGAGGCATCGCGTCTGAGCGTGCTCACCCGCGAGGGCGGGGTGGATACCTCCGACACCGCACGGCGCATGCTCGGGCTGCTGCACGAACAGTTGCGCTGAGCGTCGGCGGACTTCGCTGTTGCGGTGTTCGGGGCACGGCGGACTCCCGGGGCGGGCGGCGCAGGGCGCGCGTCTTCCCCGGGTGTCCGAGCGAAGAGGATGACAACGAAAAAGCCGGCATTGCGCCGGCTTTTTCGTTGTGCGGGAAGGGCGCGCTTACTTCTGTGTCGATTCCTTCGCGGCGCTCACCGCAGATTCGGCAGCGGCCTTGGCTTGCGCGGCGGCATCGGCGGCGTCGGCCTTCGCTTCGGCGGCGACTTCCTTGACGGCTTCGACCGCGGCGGCGGCCTTGGTCGCCGCGGCATCGGCGGCGGCATCGGCCTTGTCGGCAGCCGCAGCGGCAGCGTCCTTGGTCGCCTCGGCCGCGATGGCCGCCTCTTGCTTGACGGCCTGGGCGCCGGCTGCCGCCGCATCACCGGCGGCCTTGGCGCTCTCCTTGGCGGCTTCCACCGCCTGCGCTGCCGATTCCTTCATCTGCTCCTGGGCCGAGGGGGCCGGCTGCACGGCGACCGGTTCTTCCTTCTTGCCGCAGGCGGAGACGGCGAGGGCGACAAGGGCGGCGACGAGGATGG
>JAKLLJ010000180.1 GCA_023150215.1 Thauera sp.
CGCCGCTGGCCGCTGGCGCAACCGACCGACCCGGCGGGCTGATCCTGTTCCTGGCCTTCTTCGCGCTCGCGCTCACGGCGGTCAATATGTTCGGCGGCTTCGCGGTCACGCGTCGCATGCTGGCGATGTTCCGCAAATAAGGAGTCGACAATGACCTCAAGCATGGCCACTGTCTCGTACATCGGCGCCACCATCCTCTTCATCCTCAGCCTGGGTGGCCTCGCCCACCCCGAGAGCGCACGCCGCGGCAACCTGTTCGGCATGATCGGCATGGCGTTGGCGGTGATCGCCACCGTGTTCGGTCCGCAGGTCTCGGCGGGGGGCATTCCGTGGATCATCATCGCCCTCGTCATCGGTGCCGCGGTTGGCCTGTACGCCGCCAAGAAAGTGCAGATGACGCAGATGCCCGAGCTCGTCGCGCTGATGCACAGCCTGGTGGGCCTGGCCGCCTGCCTGGTGGGTTATGCCAGCTATGTGGACACCGCGACCGTGTTCCCCACCGCCGCTGAAAAGACCATCCACGAGGTGGAGATCTACATCGGCGTCTTCATCGGTGCCCTCACCTTCTCCGGTTCGCTGGTCGCCTTCGGCAAGCTCTCGGGCAAGATCGGCGGCAAGCCGCTGATGCTGCCCGCGCGCCACATGCTCAACCTGGTGGGCGTGGTGCTGGTGTTCCTGCTCGGGCGCTGGTTCCTCAACACCCACTCCACCGGTGCCGGCATGGCGCTGCTGCTGGTGATGACGGTGATCGCGCTGTTGCTCGGCATCCACATGGTGATGGCGATCGGTGGTGCCGACATGCCGGTGGTGGTGTCGATGCTCAACAGCTACTCGGGCTGGGCGGCCGCGGCGACCGGCTTCATGCTCAGCAATGACCTGCTGATCGTGGTCGGCGCGCTGGTTGGCTCTTCGGGCGCGATCCTGTCCTACATCATGTGTCGGGCGATGAACCGCAACTTCATCAGTGTCATCGCGGGCGGCTTCGGCACCGGCGGCGGCACGCCCTCGGCGGCGGGTGCGGCGGAGCCGCAAGGCGAGGTCCAGCCGATCAGCGCGGTGGATACCGCGGAGCTGCTGCGCGATGCGAAGAACGTGGTCATCGTGCCCGGTTACGGCATGGCGGTGGCGCAGGCGCAGCACGTCGTGTGCGAGATCGTCAAGATCCTGCGCGACAAGGGCGTGATCGTGCGCTTCGCCATCCACCCCGTGGCCGGCCGCATGCCCGGACACATGAACGTGCTGCTGGCCGAAGCGAAGGTGCCTTACGACATCGTGCTCGAGATGGACGAGATCAACGCGGACTTCCCGGACACCGACGTCGCCATTGTGATCGGCGCGAACGACATCGTGAACCCGGCGGCCCAGGAAGACCCGGGCAGCCCGATCGCCAGCATGCCGGTGCTGGAAGTGTGGAAGGCGAGGACCTCGATCGTGATGAAGCGCAGCATGGCGTCGGGCTACGCCGGGGTCGACAACCCGCTGTTCTACAAGGAAAACAACCGCATGCTGTTCGGCGACGCCAGGAAGATGCTCGACGAGGTGCTGGGTGCGCTGAGCGCCTGATCGACAAGCCGTACCGACGCTGGAAGCGTCCGAATCGTCGCCCTGCGCACGCCTATCCGGGCGACCGATTCACAACAACTCAAAGAGATTGCGAAGGGAGACAAATCATGACGCTCGGCCTGCAAGCACTGTTGGCATTCATACCGATAGGCCTCTCCGGCCTCCTACTCATCGGACTCGGGTGGTCGGCCAAGCGTGCCATGCCCCTGGTCTACTTCGTGACCGCGGCGATCGCGTTGCTCGCCTGGGGCGTGAGCCTCAACCGTATCGCGGCGGCCACGCTCGAGGGGCTGATCATCACGGTCCAGGTGCTGTGGATCATCTTCGGCGCGCTGCTGCTGCTGAACACCCTGAAGCACTCGGGCGGCATCGCCAGCATCCGCAGCGGGTTCGCGCGCATCAGTCCTGATCGACGCGTGCAGGTCATCCTCATCGCGTGGTTGTTCGGATCGTTCATCGAGGGTGCGTCCGGCTTCGGGACACCGGCCGCCGTGGCCGGCCCGCTGATGGTGGCGGTCGGCTTTCCGGCGCTGTCGGCGGTGATGTTCGGGATGATCATCCAGTCGACGCCGGTCTCCTTCGGCGCCGTCGGTACGCCATTGATCGTCGGCGTGCAGGGCGGCCTTCAGCGCGAGGCGATGACCGCGGCACTGCAGGCGCAGGGGCAGGACTGGACGGCCTTCTTCAATCTGATCGTCGAGCGCGTCTCCTTGGGCCATGCCATCTGCGGCACGCTGATCCCCGTGTTCTTGGTAATGTTCATGACGCGATTCTTCGGTCGCAACAAGTCGTGGGCCGAGGCCTTGCCGATCGTGCCGTTCGCGCTCTTCTCCGCATTCGCCTTCACCGTCCCGTATGCCCTGGCCGGCCGCTTTCTCGGGCCTGAGTTCCCGTCCTTGCTCGGCGGTCTGCTCGGGCTTACCGTGGTATCCCTCGCGGCGCGGGCTGGGTTCCTGGTGCCGAAGAAGAGTTGGGACTTCGCCGAGCCGAAGGAGTGGCCGGCCGAATGGATGGGCAGCTTCGAAATGAAGATCGACCAGAACACGAGGAAAATCCCCATCTTCGTCGCCTGGCTGCCTTACCTGTTGCTTGCCCTGGTGCTGGTGCTCAGCCGCACGGTGGCACCCTTTAAGCAAGCGCTGCTGTCGGTGAGTTGGAGCGTACGCGACATCCTCGGCGAGCCGGGCATCAGCGGCAATTTCCAGCCCCTGTACCTCCCCGGCGGCGTACTGGTCGCCGTGTGCTTGGTGACGATCATTTTGCACAAGATGTACCTCCCTTCCTTCGGGAGGGCGGTCAAGGAATCCTCCACCACGCTGCTGAGCGCCGGCTTCGTACTGGTGTTCACCGTGCCGATGGTCCGCATCATGATCCAGTCCGGCGTGAACGCGAACGAGTTCGCGAGCATGCCGATCTCGATGGCACTCTGGGTGGCATCAGCGGTCGGGGACATCTACCCGCTATTCGCCCCGACGGTCGGCGCTCTCGGGGCGTTTCTTGCCGGTTCGAATACTGTGTCGAACCTGATGCTGAGCCAGTACCAGTACAGCGTTGCGCAGGCACTGGGCGTCAGCGGCGCAACAATGGTCGCAGCGCAGTCCATCGGAGCGGCGGCGGGCAACATGATCGCGATCCACAACGTGGTGGCCGCGTCGGCGACCGTGGGGGTCATGGGGCGCGAGGGGCAGATCCTGCGGCGCACCATCATCCCGACGATCTACTACGTGGCTCTTGCCGGAATACTGGCGATGCTGTCTATGCATGTATTGAACTTGGGCGACCCCTTGCTGGGCGTGAAATTGCCGTGAGTAACTGACCGTTGTAAGCACTATTACCCGAACTCGGCAATATTGACCGTAGCTGTGTGATCGCGCTTTGTCGGCAAGAGCCCAGCGCGGGCAGGGCGTCACGACTGTGCTGGGTTCTGATCGAATGTATGGAGCGTACGACTATGACCACTACCCTCAAACAGATAGGTGCCTTCTCGTCGCCACCGCGTGTCGGCCTCTTCGTCACCTGCCTGGTCGATGCGATGCGCCCCAGCGTCGGCTTCGCCACGCTCAAGCTGCTGCGCGATGCCGGATGCCGTGTCGAGGTACCGGACGCGCAGACCTGCTGCGGCCAGCCGGCTTTCAACAGCGGCGACACCGCCGACGCGGCAGTGCTCGCCCGCCATTTCATCGAGACCTTCGAGGGCTACGACTACGTCGTCGCGCCTTCCGGCTCCTGCGTCGGCATGACGCGGGCGCACTACGCCGAGGCCCTGGCGGACGATCCCGCTTGGGCCGAACGCGCACGCCGGCTCGGCGAACGCACATACGAACTCATGAGCTTCCTGGTGGACGTGATGCACTTTGCGCCCGCCGATGTGAAGCTCGACACCAGCTTCACCTACCACGACAGTTGCTCGGGCCTGCGCGAGCTCGGTGTGCACGACCAGCCGCGCGCCCTGCTCGACAAGGTGTCCGGGCTCACGCTGAAGCCGCTGGAAGGCAACGACGTGTGCTGCGGTTTCGGCGGCACCTTCTGCGTCAAGTATCCGGCGATCTCGAACGCGGTCGTCGGCGAGAAGGCCGACGCCATCGACCGCAGCGGCGCGAGCCTGCTGCTCGGTGGCGACCTCGGCTGCCTGATGAACATGGCCGGCAAGCTCAAGCGCAAGGGCTCGAGCGTGCGCAGCTTCCACGCGGCCGAGGTGCTGGCCGGCATGGCGGGCGGCCCGGCCATCGGCGAGGAGCGCTGAGTCATGCAAGAAGCAACGATGTCCTTCAAGGCGCGCGCCAAGGAAGCACTGGCGGACCCGACGCTCAAGATCGCAATCGACCGCACCACCGGCACGGCCGAGCGCAAGCGCGCCGTGGCGATGACGCAGTTCCCGCAGTTCGAGGCCGCTCGCGAGCGCGGCAAGCGCATCAAGGACCACGTCATCGCGAACCTCGACCATTACCTGCTCGAGTTCGAGCGCAACGCGATCGCCTCCGGCGCCAAGGTGCACTGGGCGAGGACGGCGGAAGAGGCCTCGCAGATCGTCGTGCGTCTGTGCAAGGAAGCCGGCGCCAAGCGTGTCACCCGCGTCAAGTCGATGCTCGGCGAAGAAATTGGCCTGCCGCATGCGCTCGACGAAGCGGGCATCGAGCGCGTCGAGACCGACCTCGCCGAACACATCGTGCAGCTCGGCGGCGATCGCCCGTCGCACATCGTGTGGCCGTCGATGCACCGCACGCGCGAGCAGGTCTCCGAGATGTTCAAGCGCCTGCACCGCGCACCGCACCAGGAAGAAACCATCGAGGCGATGGTCGACAGCGCGCGGCGCGAGCTGCGCGACAAGTTCCTGACCGCCGATGTGGCGATCTCGGGCGCGAACTTCCTCGTCGCCGACACCGGCGCCACGTGCACGGTGACCAACGAGGGCAACGCCGAACTCACCACCACCCCGCCGCGGGTGCACATCGTCACCGCCGGCATCGAGAAGCTGGTCCCCAGCACCGAGCACGCCTTGCTGCTGCTGCGCTTGCTGGTGCGTTCGGCGACCGGGGCGGACGTCACCCAATACACCACCTTCCACTGCGGACCGAAGCAGACCGGCGATCGCGACGGGCCGGAAGAATTTCACATCGTGCTGGTCGACAACGGCCGCACCCGCATGCTGCGCGAAGGCATGAAGGAGATGCTGCGCTGCATCCGCTGCGGCGCCTGCATGAACCACTGCGTGGTGTTCCGCCAGTTGGGCGGCCACGTCTATGGCGGCACCTACCCCGGCCCGATGGGCGCGGTGCTGACACCGGTTTTCGATGGCCTCGAGTCGTCGCGCGACCTCCCGCACGCGTGCACGATGAACGGCAAGTGCCAGGAAGTCTGCCCGGTGGCCATCCCGCTGCCGACCCTGCTGCGCGGCTGGCGCGACCGCTCCTGGCGCGAGGGCCTGGAGCCGGCCACGGTCCGTTTTGGCCTGGGCATCCACACCTTCGTCGCATCACGCCCGCGGCTGTACCGACTCGGCACGGCGATCGCGATCCGGGTGATGCGCCTGTTCAGTCGCGGCGGCCTCGTGAAGGGAATGCCCGGCCTGGGCGCATGGACCGCCTATCGCGAGTTCCCCGCCCCGGCGAAGCGCACCTTCATGGAGATGTACAAGGATCAGGAGAAAGGCCAATGAGCGCACGCGAAACCATCCTCAACGCCGTGCGCAGCGGCCTTGGCAACACTGCGGTCGATCCCGCGGCGGTACGTCGCGACGCGGATGCGCTGCTGCAGGATCTGCCGTCCATCCGCCCGGCGCTGCTGGCCGACGGGCTGGTGGACGCCTTCATCGCTCGCGTCACCAGCCCCAAGGTGGCCGCGACCGCCGAATGCATCGCCAGCGCGAGCGAGCTGCCGGCGGCAGTCGGGCGCTACCTCGAGGCGCGCGGATTGCCCGCGGTGGTCGCGCTGCAGCCCGCTGCGCCGCTGCAGGACCTCGACTGGTCCGGGTTCGAGCTCCACGACAAGGTGGCCCCCGACGAGATGATCGCGATCGGCGTCGCGCGCTGGGGGATCGCCGAGACCGGCTCGCTGGTGTTTCACTCGGGCGCCGATACGCCGATCCTCGCCAACTTCCTGCCCCTGCATCACCTCGTCATGGTGCGGGCGGACACGATCCTCCCGTTCCTCGACGACTACGCCGCGGCCACCGCCGGCCAGCGCCCGCCGCGCAACGTCAACATCGTCACGGGGGCCAGCGGCACCACGGACATCGAGGGCAGCCTCGTGCTGGGGGCGCATGGCCCGCGTTTCCTGCACGTGGTGATCGTCGGAACGCCCGACAGCAGCGAATAAGTGAAGGCGTCGCACCAAGTCAGCTCTGTGCTGGTGCGGCATCAAGACGTCTCCACCCCAGTTTCATCGGCTCCCTCCTCCGGCCGGTGAAAACGAGGCGGCGCCGATGGGCTCCCCCCCCATGCAACAGGCGCCGCCTCACCTCTCCCCCGACAAATCCGATTGAAGGCGTAGCGATCGATCAAGACCGGAGCCGTCCCGTGTGTTGGCATCCGCAAGATGCGGGCGCGCCGCCAACCTTTCCTTTTCCCGAAGAGCGATGGGGGGACGAATCGGGTCAAACCTCGATGCTGATTTCCTCTCGCCCGTCACGCCGAGGAATGGCAGGTTGATGCCATGTCCTGCTGACTCCCCTCAGCAACATGCCCAGGTAGCCATGATCCCCGAGGCTACGGCGCGGTTCCGGCCGCGTTGATCACACCAGTTCGCACCGACATCCAAGCGCGAACGGCCATCGCCTGTCGATGGCGATGTCACCAAGCTGTTCCATCAACCCACGCGGGGGT
>JAKLLJ010000181.1 GCA_023150215.1 Thauera sp.
GGGCCGGCGCTGTTCTTCTCGCTGCTGATCATCACCGTGTCCTTCCTGCCGGTGTTCGCGCTCGAAGGCCAGGAGGGCCGGCTGTTCTCGCCGCTCGCGTTCACCAAGACCTTCGCCATGGCCGGCGCCGCGCTGCTGTCGGTGACCCTGGTGCCGGTGCTGATGCTGTTCTTCGTGCGCGGGCGCATCCTGCCCGAGGCGAAGAACCCGGTTAACCGGCTGCTGATCTGGCTGTACCGGCCGATCATCCAGGGCGTGCTGCGCTTCAAGGTCCTCACGCTCGTGCTCGCCGTGCTGGCGATGGCCGCGACCCTCGTCCCCGCGCGCCAGATCGGCTCGGAGTTCATGCCGACTCTGAACGAAGGCACGCTGTTCTACATGCCGGCGGCGCTGCCGGGCATGTCGGTGACCGAGGCCGGGCGCCTGCTCGCCACCACCAACCGCATCATCAAGACCTTCCCCGAGGTCGAATCCGTCTATGGCAAGGCCGGCCGCGCCAACACCGCCACCGACCCGGCGCCGCTGGAGATGTTCGAGACCGTCATCAACCTCAAGCCGCAGGACGAGTGGCGGCCGGGCATGACCACCGACAAGCTGATCGCCGAGATGGATGCCGCGCTCAAGTTCCCCGGCCTGGCCAACTCGTGGACCATGCCGATCAAGGCGCGCATCGACATGTTGAGCACCGGCATTCGCACCCCGGTGGGGGTGAAGGTCTTCGGCAAGGACCTGGAGACGCTGGAGAAGGTGGCGCAGGCGGTGGAAGGGGCGGTGCGCAAGGTGCCGGGTGCGAGCAGCGCCTACGCCGAGCGCGTGGCGGGCGGCTACTACGTGGACATCGTGCCGCGCCGCGACCAGCTCGCGCGCTACGGGCTCACCATCGACAGCGTGCAGGACGTGATCGCCACCGGGCTCGGCGGCGAGATGGTGACGACCACGGTCGAGGGCCTGGAGCGCTACGGCGTGTCGGTGCGCTATGCGCGCGGCCTGCGCGACGACCCGGCGCGGCTTGCCTCGGACGTCTATGTTCCCACCATGAACGGGCCGATCCCACTTGGCCAGCTCGCCGAGGTGAAGCTGACGCGCGGCGCCCCGGGCATCCGCACCGAGAACGCGCTGCTGGCGGCCTACGTGTATGTCGATACCCGCGAGGCCGACCTCGGCGCCTTCGTCAAGCGCGCGCAGCAGGCGGTGGCCGAGGAAGTCGCATTCCCGCAGGGCTACTACGCCACCTGGAGCGGCCAGTTCGAGAACATGGAGCGCGCCAAGGAGAAGATGAAGATCGTGGTGCCGGTGACGCTGGCACTCATTTTCGTACTGCTGTACCTCAACTTCCGGCGGCTGACCGAGACGCTGATCGTGATGCTGTCGGTGCCTTTCGCGCTGGTGGGCGGGGTGTGGCTGATGTGGTGGCTGGGCTACCAGATGAGCGTGGCGGTGGCGGTGGGCTTCATCGCCCTCGCCGGGGTGGCGGCGGAGACGGGCGTGATCATGCTGATCTACCTCGACCATGCGTGGAAGGCCGTTTGCGAGCGCAGGCAGGCCGAAGGCCGCGAGGCGGGTGTCGCCGATCTCTACGAGGCGATCATGGAAGGCGCGGTGGAGCGCGTGCGGCCGAAGATGATGACCGTGGTCGCGATCATGGCCGGCCTGTTGCCGATCATGTGGAGCACCGGTACCGGCGCCGAGGTCATGAGCCGCATCGCCGCGCCGATGGTGGGCGGCATGGTGTCCTCGACGGTACTAACGCTGGCGGTGATTCCGGCGCTGTATGCGCTGGTCAAGCAGTGGGAGTTGCGCCGCAGCGCCAAGACAGCACCCGCGCAGGCGCTGGTCACGGTGTCGAATTTGTAATGCACCGGTCAGCGGCGCGACAGCATCGGGGGCGTAGCCTGTTTCCAAGGCCCCGTTCCCGAGGCCGCCGCTGAACGTGACGAGGAGCATTGCGATGCTTGCCTGGCTGAAATCCCTCTGGCAATCCTTCAAGAATTGGTGTCGCGAGAACGAGCGAGCCCACCGGGATGCCCCGCTCTCGCCGTGCTGCTCGAAGCCGCCCGCAGCCGTTCACCGTTCGCCGACCCGCAAGGTATGAAGCCATGAACACGAAGCCTGCTCATGATCCTGGACACCCTCGATCTGTCGCCTGGTATCGCTCCCCCGGCGTCATCGCTGGCCTGATGCTGGCGGCGATCGCACTGTTCTTCCTGCTGCGCGAACACTGGGCGCATGTGTCGGGCAACTGGGTGTATCTGATCCTGTTGCTGTGTCCCCTGATGCACTTGTTTGGCCATGGCGGACATCACGGCGGGCACCACAGTAACGACACCGACTCGGAGAAGCGCTGAGATGCCGATGACAGAGGCGTGCCTAGGCCGTGGCGTCGTCATTGCGGCGCTTTCGGGCGTCTTGATTTCGAGCGCAGCGGCGCAAGGCTGGAAGATCCCGCAGCCCTCTCCGGGGCTGATGCCCAATCCGGGGCAGGGAAAGGGACTCTACGCACAGCACTGTGCCGCTTGCCATGGGACCGACCTCAAGGGCTCGGACAAGGGGCCGCCCATGCTCCATAAGGTCTACGAACCCAGTCATCACGCCGATATCGCCTTTCAGTTGGCGGTAGCGAACGGTGTGCGCGCCCACCACTGGCAGTTCGGCGACATGGCACCTGTTCCCGGCCTGACGTCGGACGAGGTCGCTCATGTCACGGCATTCATCCGTGGTGAACAGCGCAAGGTCGGCATTCGATAACAACAAACGCCGGGGAGAAGCATCATGACCCACGAACATTCGCAGGGTGGCCATTCCGGCCACACTCATCGCCACGATCATGCATCGACAGGCAATGACACCGATCCGGTCTGCGGCATGACGGTAAAGCCCGACTCTCCGTATCGGGTCATTCACGCCGGACACGAATACCGGTTCTGCAGTGCGAAGTGCCAAGGCAAGTTCGAGACCGATCCGGCGCGGTATCTGGCACCGGAGACAAGTCAGCCGTCAACGGAGCCCGCACCGGTGGCCGGCACTGAGTACACCTGCCCGATGCATCCGGAGATCCGCCAGATTGGGCCCGGTACCTGCCCGAAATGCGGCATGACGCTCGAGCCGGTGATGCCGGGCCTCGACGAGGAGGACAATCCCGAGCTCGCCGACTTGCGCCGCCGCTTCTGGTGGACGCTGCCGCTGACGGTGATCGTCACCGCGATCGCCATGTCCGGTGGCGTCTTCGATCCGATGCTGGGTGCGGCGCGCCCCTGGGTCGAGCTGGCCCTGGCGACACCGGTCGTGCTCTGGTCCGGTTGGCCGTTCTTCGTGCGCTGCGCGCAGTCGATCGGCAACCGCAGCCCGAACATGTGGACGCTGATTGGACTGGGAGTTGGGGCGGCCTATGTATATAGCGTCGTCGCTACGGTTGCGCCCGAAGTGTTTCCGGCCTCTTTCCGCATGGGCGAACACGTGGCGGTGTATTTCGAGGCAGCAGCGGTGATCATCTCGCTGACGCTGCTCGGCCAGGTGCTGGAGCTGAAGGCGCGCTCGGAGACCGGCGCCGCGATCAAGGCGCTGCTCGGCCTCGCGCCCAAGACCGCGCGGCGCATTCGCGCGGATGGCACCGAAGAGGATATCCCGCTGACCCACGTCCATCCTGGCGACCGGTTGCGCATTCGTCCGGGCGAAAAGGTGCCCGTCGATGGTTCCGTTGACGAAGGCGAAAGCGCGGTCGATGAATCGATGCTGACCGGCGAGCCGATCCCGGTGACCAAGCGCCCCGGGGACAAGGTGATCGGCGCCACGCTCAACACCAGTGGAGCGCTGGTCATGGTCGCCGAGAAGATCGGCGCACAGACCATGCTGTCGCAGATCGTGCAGATGGTCGCGCAGGCTCAGCGTTCGCGCGCGCCGATGCAACGCCTGGCGGATGTCGTCGCGGGCTGGTTCGTCATCGTCGTCGTGCTCATCGCCCTCACCACGTTCGTGGTGTGGGGACTCTTCGGACCCCAGCCGAGCTGGGCCTACGGCCTCATCAACGCGGTGGCGGTGCTGATCATCGCCTGCCCCTGCGCATTGGGCCTGGCCACGCCGATGTCGGTGATGGTCGCGACCGGCAAGGCAGCCACCCAGGGCGTGCTGTTTCGCGATGCGGCGGCGATCGAGTCGCTGCGCAAGGTCGACACCCTGATCGTGGACAAGACCGGCACCCTGACCGAAGGGCGCCCCGCCTTCCATAGTGTGGTGGCGGCGCCGGGCGGGACGGAGGCCGACGTGCTTCGCATCGCAGCCAGCCTCGATCAGGGCAGCGAGCACCCACTCGCCCAGGCCATCGTGACCGAGGCCCGCGCGCGCGGTCTGGCGCTCAGCACACCGGACACCTTCGAATCCTCTTCCGGCATCGGCGTGCGCGGTACAGTCGATGGCCAACGTGTGGTTCTGGGGAACACCGCCCTGATGGACGATGAGCGCATCGATTGGCGCGGGCTCGCGGAACGCGCCGAGGCTCTGCGCCTTGAGGGCGCAAGCGTGATGTACCTCGCCGCAGAGGGCGTGCTCGTCGGCCTCATCGCCGTTGCCGACCCGATCAAGGCTTCGACCCCGGAAGCGCTCGATGCGCTGCGGGCGAGCGGGCTCAGGATCATCATGGCCACGGGCGATGGCCTCACCACGGCGCGCGCGGTCGGTGCCCGCCTGGGCATCGACGAGGTGTATGGCGAAGTGAAGCCCGCCGACAAGAACGATCTGGTCGGAAGACTGCAGGCCGAGGGGCACATCGTCGCCATGGCCGGCGACGGCATCAACGACGCGCCGGCGCTCGCGCGCGCGAATGTGGGTATCGCGATGGGCACGGGGACCGACGTCGCGATGAACAGTGCCCATCTGACTTTGGTCAAGGGTGATCTCCGGGGCATCGCCACCGCACGCAGCATCTCCGTCGCCACCGTGCGCAACATGCACCAGAACCTCGTGTTCGCCTTCCTGTACAACGCAGCGGGTGTGCCGATCGCAGCCGGGGTGCTCTATCCAGCGTTCGGGCTGCTTCTTTCACCGCTGATTGCCGCCCTGGCGATGAGCTTCAGTTCGGCGTCCGTGGTCGGCAACGCGTTGCGCCTCGGACGGAAAAGGATCTGATCGACCTCAATCCGCCCGCACGGAAAGCTGGGCAGACGAACTGCGTGACGGGTACTTCGTTCGTTGGGAGGCATGCCGGCGTCAGCGTGTCGATGTTTGCGCACAAGGAGCTGTCTCATGAAAGCCGAGACGGAAGCCGAGCCCCGTCCAGGGCCTCCGCACTCGGAATGCATTTTCCCTGATCGCATAGCCGCCTGGAAATAGTCGTTCACATTCAACATCTTATGAATTCATCTTGTGGACCCTTCGAAAATCACGTCTACTCTCGTCTTTTGGGCGAAGAGCGTGAGTGCGACGCAAAGGGGTTCCCTGATGAGCTATCTGGACGAAATCGATGATCCGCGCAAGCCGAGCAATGGCACCTTGCACGACTTCCGGGAGATCCTGGTGATCCTGATCGCCGCCGTGCTCTCGGATTGCGACACGGTCGAGGACATCACCTTCTGGGCGCGCACCAAGGAGGCGTGGCTGCGTCGCTTCCTCGTGCTCAAGAACGGCATCCCGTCCGAGGAGACCTTCCTGCGGATCCTGCGCGCGCTCGATCCGAAGCAGTTCGAAAGCATGTTCCGGCGCTGGGTCGGTGGCGTGGTCGGTGCGCTCAGCGACGATGCGGGCCTGGCCGGCACGATCGCAATCGATGGCAAGACCGTGCGCGGCTCGGGCACGGGCGGCGAGAGCGCGATCCACATGGTCAGCGCCTTCGCCACCGAGCTGGGACTGGTGCTCGGCCAGGAGAAGGTCGCCGCCAAGAGCAACGAGATCACCGCAATTCCCGAACTGCTCGAGGCGCTCTCGATCAAGGGATTGCTGGTCACGATCGACGCGATGGGCTGCCAGAAAAACATTGCCAAACAGATCGTTGCGAAGAAGGGTGACTACCTGCTGATGGTCAAGGGCAACCAGCCCAAGTTGCTCGAAGCGATCGAGATCGCCTTCATCGACCAGCACGGCGTCGAGTCGGTCGACCGCAGCGCGCTGGTCGAACGCGGCCACGGCCGCACCGTCGGGCAGATCGCTTCGGTGCTCTCGGCCAAGGGCATCGTCGATCCGGGCGACTGGCCAAAGTGCGTCACGATCGGGCGCATCGACTCCATGCGGGTGGTCGGCGACAAGGAGTCCGATCTGGAGCGGCGCTACTACATCAGCTCGCGCGCCCTCACCGCCGAGCAATTGGCTGCCGCGGTGCGAGCGCATTGGGGCGTCGAGAACCGGCTTCACTGGATCCTCGACGTCAGCTTCAGCGAGGACGCCAGCACGGTCGCCAAGGACAATGCGCCGCAGAACCTGTCGATGCTGCGCAAGATCGCGCTCAACATCATCCGCGCTGACAAGACCGACACGCGCAAGAGCAGCCTTCGGCTCAAGCGCAAGGCCTGAGTTTGACACCACCAAGTAACACGTCCCGCCGCAAGGCGCGCAGCACAAGGCGTCCGGCGAGGCACCGGAAACGGCCGTGTATCTATGCGGGAGTCGGGCTCAGTCGAGCCGGAGGATGGCCGGCGGCGGCTTGATCTTCAATGCTTTCAGTCGATTGGCCGCTTCCGCCGAGGGTTCGGTGACTTGCCAGACGGTGCCGTTGGGGCTGGACAATTGCGCGAGCTGAATGCGCTTGAGGTCGTCGCGCACGTTGCGCCAAGTATCCTGGCAGGCGTGCTCGATCACGCGTTCCAGTAGCAGCGACAGCACGGTGATCGCGATGTGGGCGTGGATGCGGTGGGGCGCCCAGTGGAACACCGGACGCATGC
>JAKLLJ010000182.1:0-6483 GCA_023150215.1 Thauera sp.
AGGCGCGCCCGGTGAAGGTGGCGCAATCGCTCGGCTCGGACTGGGTGGTGACCGGCGGCCTCGCAGCCGGCGAGCGCATCATCGTCGAAGGCCTGCAGAAGGCCCGCCCGGGCGCGCCGGTGCAGGCGCAGGAGGCCGGCGCCCAGCCCGCCGCCGCACCCGCGGCCACGGCCAGCTGAGGTAGCCGACCATGGCCCGTTTCTTCATCGACCGACCCATCTTCGCGTGGGTCATCGCCATCGTCATCATGCTGGCGGGCGCCCTGTCCATCCAGCAGCTGCCGGTGTCCCAGTACCCGTCGATCGCGCCGCCGGCGATCGTCATCAACGCCAAGTACCCCGGCGCCTCCGCCAAGGCGGTGGAAGACTCGGTGACGCAGATCATCGAGCAGAAGCTCACCGGCCTCGACGGCCTGCTGTACATGCAGTCGACCAGCGACGCCTACGGCAACGCCTCGACCACCCTCACCTTCTCCGCCGACACCGACCCTGACATCGCCCAGGTGCAGGTGCAGAACAAGATGCAGACCGCGCTGCCGCTGCTGCCGCAGGCCGTGCAGCAGCAGGGGGTGACGGTCGCCAAGTCGGCGATGAACTTCCTGATGGTGGTCGGCTTCGTGTCCGAGGACGACTCGATGACGGGCACCGACCTGTCGGACTTCCTCGTGTCCTCGGTGCAGGATCCGCTGTCGCGCGTCGATGGTGTGGGCGAGGTGCAGGTGTTCGGTGCGCAGTACGCGATGCGCGTTTGGCTGGACCCGGCCAAGCTCACCAACTACCGCCTCACCCCGGGTGACGTGCGCGGCGCGCTGCTGGCGCAGAACACCCAGGTGTCGGCCGGCCAGCTCGGCGGCACGCCGGCGCTGCCCGGCCAGGGCTTCACCGCCACTATCACCGCGCAGAGCCGCCTGCAGACCGTCGAGGAGTTCGAATCCATCCTGCTGCGCAGCAGCCAGCAGGGCGGCGAGGTGCGCCTGAGGGACGTCGCCCGCATCGAGATCGGCGCCGAGAACTACGGCACCGTGGCGCGCTTCAACGGCCAGGCGGCCGCCGGTGTCGGTATCCGCCTCGCGTCCGGCGCCAACGCGCTCGACACCGCGACCGCGGTGCGCGCGAAGCTCGACGACATGCAGCGCTATTTCCCCGCCGGGGTGGAGTACGTCGTGCCCTACGACACCACACCCTTCGTCAAGATCTCGATCGAGTCGGTGGTGATGACGCTGATCGAGGCGGTGGTGCTGGTCTTCCTGGTGATGTACCTGTTCCTGCAGAACTTCCGTGCCACGCTGATCCCGACCATGGCGATCCCGGTGGTGCTGCTCGGCACCTTCGGCCTGATGGCGGCCTTCGGCTTCTCGATCAACACGTTGACCATGTTCGGCATGGTGCTGGCGATCGGCCTGCTGGTGGACGACGCCATCGTCGTGGTCGAGAACGTCGAGCGCGTGATGAGCGAGGAAGGCCTGCCGCCCAAGGAAGCCACCAAGCGCTCGATGGACCAGATCACCAGCGCGCTGATCGGCATCGGCCTGGTGCTGTCGGCGGTGTTCGTGCCGATGGCCTTCTTCGGCGGCTCGACCGGCGTCATCTACCGCCAGTTCTCGATCACCATCGTGTCCGCGATGGCGCTGTCGGTGCTGGTGGCGATCGTGTTCACGCCGGCGCTGTGCGCGAGCATCCTGAAGCCGGTGGCGAAGGGCCACGAGCATGGCGAAGGCGGCCTGTTCGGCAAGTTCTTCCACTGGTTCAACCTCAATTTCGAGCGCAGCACCCAGGGCTACGAGTCGGCAGTCGGCGGCATTCTCAAGCGCAGCGTGCGCTTCCTCGCCATCTACCTCGCCATCGTCGCGGTGCTCGGCCTGCTCTTCGTGCGCATGCCGACCTCCTTCCTGCCCGAGGAAGACCAGGGGGTGATGTTCAACCAGGTCGTGCTGCCCGCCGGTGCCACCCAGGAGCGCACGCTCGAGGTGCTGAAGAAGGTCGAGCAGCACTTCCTCGAGACCGAGAAGGACTCGGTGCGCGCGATCTTCACCGTCGCCGGCTTTTCCTTCGGCGGTAGCGGCCAGCACATGGGCATCGGCTTCGTGAACCTGAAGCACTGGGACGAGCGCACCGCGCCCGGCCAGGACGTCAAGTCGATCGCCGGGCGCGCGATGGACGCGTTCGCGCAGATCCGCGAGGCCATGGTGTTCGCCTTCGTGCCGCCGGCGGTGATCGAGCTCGGCACCTCGGGCGGCTTCACCGTGCAGATGCAGGACCGCTCCGGCCTCGGCCACGAGGCCCTGCTCGGCGCGCGCAACCAGTTCCTCGGCATGGCGGCGCAGGACAAGCGCCTGGTCGGCGTGCGCCCGAACGGCCAGGAAGACATGCCCGAGCTGCAGCTCGACATCGACCACGCCAAGGCCGGCGCGCTCGGGCTGTCGGTCGCCGACATCAACGACACCCTGTCGACCGCCTGGGGCGGCAGCTACATCAACGACTTCCTCGATCGTGGTCGCATCAAGAAGGTGTATCTGCAGGGCGACGATCACGCGCGCATGACGCCCGAGGATCTCGACAAGTGGTACGTGCGCAACAAGGCGGGCGACATGGTGCCGTTCTCGGCCTTCGCCACCGCGCGCTGGACCTACGGCTCGCCGCGCCTGGAGCGCTTCAACGGCCAGCCGTCGATGGAGATTCTCGGCCAGTCCGCGCCCGGGCTGTCGTCGGGCGAGGCGATGCAGGCGGTCGAGGACATCATGGCGAAGCTGCCGCCGGGCATCGGCTACGACTGGTCGGGCACCTCGTACGAGGAACGCCGCTCCGGTTCGCAGGCGCCGGCGCTGTATGCGCTGTCGCTGCTGGTGGTGTTCCTGTGCCTGGCGGCGCTGTACGAGAGCTGGTCGGTGCCGTTCGCGGTGATGCTGGTGGTGCCGCTCGGCGTGCTCGGCGCCTTGCTCGCGGCGACCAGCCGCGGGATGTCGAACGACATCTACTTCCAGGTCGGCCTGCTCGCCACGATCGGCCTGTCGTCGAAGAACGCGATCCTGATCGTGGAGTTCGCCAAGGCGCAGATGGAGGAGGGCAAGGACTTGATCGCGGCCACGCTGACCGCGGTGCGCATGCGACTGCGCCCGATCATCATGACCTCGCTCGCCTTCGGCTTCGGCGTGCTGCCGCTGGCGATCGCCACCGGCGCCGGCGCCG
The DNA here is from genome assembly GCA_023150215.1 of Thauera sp. Classification (GTDB taxonomy): domain Bacteria; phylum Pseudomonadota; class Gammaproteobacteria; order Burkholderiales; family Rhodocyclaceae; genus Thauera. The sequence goes on from JAKLLJ010000182.1 coordinate 3,186, forward strand.
GCAGCCAGAACGCGATCGGCACCGGCGTGCTCGGCGGCACCATCGCCGCGACCTTGCTCGGCCTGTTCTTCGTGCCGCTGTTCTATGTCGCGATCAAGCGTGTTTTCCCGGACAAGCCCAAGGGTGAGGCCGCAGTGCCGTCTGCCCAGGAGGGACGTTGATATGAACCAGTACGCAACAAGGTTGCCGCTGCGCGGCCTGGTGGTGGCGATCGCCGCCACCCTGCTCGGCGCGTGCTCGATGATTCCGGTTTTCGAGCGCCCTGCGGCGCCCGTGCCGGCGGCCTTCCCGCAAGCCGCACCGGCCGAGGCCTCGGCGGCCGCGCCGCTGGCCGACACCATCGCATGGCGCGACTACTTCGCCGACGAGCGCCTGCGCAACGTGATCGCGCTCGCGCTCGACAACAACCGCGACCTGCGCGTCGCCGCGCTCAACATCGAGCGTGCACGGGCGCAGTACGGCATCCAGCGCGCCGACCTGTTCCCCTCGATCGCGGTCAGCGGCGGGCAGAACGCGCAGCGTGTGCCGGGCGACCTGAGCATGACGGGTGACTCCAACGTCAACCGCCAGTATTCCGCCAACCTCGGCTTCGCCAGCTACGAGCTCGACTTCTTCGGTCGCGTGCGCAGCCTGGAAGAGCAGGCCTTGCAGATTTATCTGGGCACCGAGGACGCCCGCCGCAGCGCGCAGATCAGCCTGGTGGCCGAGGTCGCCAACGCCTGGCTGCGCCTGGCTGCCGACCGCGAGCGCCTGGCGCTGGCGAAGAGCACCCAACAGACGCGCCAGGAATCCCTCGATCTCGTGAGGCGCACGTTCGAACTGGGTGCGGTGTCCGCCCTCGATGTGCACCAGGCCGAGACCTTGATGCAGAGTGCGCGCGCCGATGCTGCGCGCTTCGAATCCGTGGTTGCACAGGACCAGAACGCGTTGGCGCAACTGATCGGTGGCAGTCTCCCTGCCACGCTGTTGCCGGACGGGCTCGAGCAGGCAGTGGCCACGGTGGCGGAGCTGCCCGCCGGGGTGCCATCCGAAGTGCTGGTGCGTCGCCCCGACATCCTGCAGGCCGAACGTGCCCTGCTGGCGGCCAACGCCAGTATCGGTGCCGCCCGCGCAGCCTTCTTCCCGCGCATCACGCTGACCGCCACCGCCGGTACCGCGAGCAGCACGCTCGACGGCCTGTTCGATGGCGGCTCGGGGGCGTGGAGCTTCGTGCCGCAGTTGCGGCTGCCGATCTTCGAGGCCGGCCGGCTCCAGGCCAGCCTGGACCTGGCCGAGATCCAGCGTGACATCGACGTCGCCCAGTACGAGAAGGCGATTCAGTCCGCCTTCCGCGAAGTGGCCGACGCGCTCGCCGAGCGCGCGACCGTCACCGAGCGGATCGACGCCCGGCGCAAGCAGGTGGCGGCGACGCAGAACAGCTTGAAGCTGTCCGACGCCCGCTACCGGGGTGGCGTCGACAGCTATCTGAGCCTGCTCGACGCGCAGCGCAGCCTGTACGCGGCCGAGCTGGAGCTGATCGGTGTCCGCCTCATCGAGGCGACCAACCGTGTCGAGCTCTACAAGGCGCTCGGCGGCGGCTGGCAGTGAGGCGTGAGGCGTGAGGCGCGTTACACTGCCCGGCGATGAATACTGCCTCCCCGCTCCCCGCCGACGCCGACCGCCGCATCCCGGTGACCCTGCTCACCGGCTTCCTCGGCGCCGGCAAGACCACGCTGCTCAACCACCTGCTGCGCCAGCCGCAGATGGCGGGCAGCGCGGTGCTGATCAACGAGTTCGGTGCGGTCGGTGTCGACCACCATCTGGTCGAGAAGGTCGACGAGAGCCTGGTCGTGCTCGATTCGGGCTGTATCTGCTGCAGCGTGCAGGGCGATCTGGTGCGGGCCCTCAAGGGGCTCTTCATGCGTGCGTTGCGGCGCGAGCTGAAAGGGCTTCATCGGGTGCTGATCGAGACCACCGGGCTGGCCGATCCGGCGCCGGTTATCCACACCTTGATGGCCGAGCCCTTCCTGTCCGAGCGCTACCGGCTTGACGGCGTGGTCACCGCGGTCGACGTCACCCATGCGCCGGCCCAGCTCGCCGCGCACAACGAGGCGGTGCGCCAGGTGGCGATGGCCGATCGCCTGTTGCTGACCAAGTGCGACCTGGCCGACGCCGCGCAATGTTCCGCGGTCTCGGCGCTGATCGCCCGACTCAATCCTGGTGCGGCGCAAGTCCCGGTCCGCGCGGGCAGGGTGGCACCGGACGATGTCTTCGGCTGCGGGCTCTACGATCCCGCCGGCAAGCTCCCGGATGTCGCCGCCTGGCTGGGCGAGGAGACGATACGTGCGGCCCGGCGTGCGGCCGCAGGCCCGGCGTGGACGCGCACGCGGCCCCGCCCGGTGGGAGCGGCCGGGGCGTCGGGACGGCGCAACACCGCGGCTGGCGATCTTGCGCAAGCGCAGGATGCGGGGGCTGACTCACCCGCGGCGGGGCCGGCGCCCGCTGCGGCCGACCGCAGCGATGCCCCGGCGCGCCACGATACCGCCGTCACCAGCTTTGTATTGAGCTTCGACGAACCGCTGGCGTGGTACGCGTTTTCCGACGGGCTTGCGCTGCTGCTGCAGGTGTACGGTGGTCGGATCCTGCGCATCAAGGGGCTGCTCAATGTCGCCGGCGATCCCTTGCCGCGAGTGCTGCAGTGCGTGCAGCACAGCGTCTATCCGGCGACCAGCCTGCCAGCCTGGCCCGATGCGCCCCCTTGCAACGATCGCCGCAGCCGGCTGGTGTTCATCGTGCGCGACCTGGCGCAGGACGAGGTGGTGTCGATCCTCGGCAGCTTCGCCGGGCAGATGCCGCGCGTGCTCGACTGAAGCGCAGGAAAGGTCCGTGCCTTCTGGCGCTCCTACAGGGCTGCGCCTCCGAATCTGTAGGAGCGGCGGCAGCCGCGAACAAAGACCCACAAGCCAGCGACACAGCGGTAGGAGCGGCAGCCGCCGCGAACAAGGCCGCGCAGAAACCGGCGTGGGTGATGATGACGGTTGCCGGGTTCGCGCCTGCAGGGCAGCCGCTCCGGCCTTGCTCGCCCAAGCTCACTTGCAGTTCGCCTTGCATTCACCACTCGTGCAGTCGGCCGCCTCGACGGTACACACCGACTTGGTGCGATGAACCATGCGGTGGTCGTTTTCGTAGTCGCAGATCACGCGGGTGAGGGTCTTCACGCGCTCGACGCGGATCTTGACGGCCTTCGAGGCCTTGATCGTTTCTGCGCCGACGTTGCACGACAGATAGCCGTCGAAGCGGCCGCCGTCGGCTTCCCACA
>JAKLLJ010000182.1:6493-6795 GCA_023150215.1 Thauera sp.
TCTCGAAGCTCGCGCAGGTGAGCACGTCGCGGCCGTAGAGGCGGGCGTTGTCGCTGCAATAGCCGTTGTAGGTGTATTGCAGCTCGGCATCGTTCGGGCAGGGCTGGACCTGGGTCGCGTTCGCCAGGTCGGGGCAGGCAAGCGCCTCGGCGCGGGCGCCAGTGGCGTGCAGGCCGCCGAGCAGGGCGAGGCAGAGGAGGGCGATTCGGGTCTTGATGAGGTGTTGCATCGTCGTGATCTCGGATGGGGGCGAATGGGGTGACCAGGGGGCGGTGGACGAAGTCTGCGGCCGGCGATGTGCG
>JAKLLJ010000183.1:0-6519 GCA_023150215.1 Thauera sp.
GCCGCGAAGTCGTCGCGCGTCGTGCCGGAATAGCGGTACTGCTGGGCCAGGGAGAACAGGCTGCGCAACGCATGCGCGCCATCGTTGAGCCAGCGCTCCAGCGTACTGCGGTCGATCAGCGCCGTGTGGTGGGCCAGGATCAGTTTGCGCGCCAAATCGTCGTAGTCGGCCAGCAGGTAGACGGCGGCAAAGCCGAGCTGGGCATTGACGAAGAGCGGCAGCTTCACCGGCTGCATGTTCAGGTTCTCGCCGAGGCTGAGCGCAGGAGGGACATCCGCGAGCACCTGCTCGACCTGCTCGCGCAGCGCCTGCAGGCGGACCTTCGTATCGGCCAGCTTGTCCTCGATGCGCAGCATCCACCAGTCCGAATAGGGGTCGTCCTGCTCCGCGCCGCGCTTCATCTTGTTCATCACGCTGATGAAGCCGTTGAGGCCGACGATGCCGGGGCGCCCCTCGGCCGGTGTGCGGCCGTGCCAGATGCGCGAAGCGTGGTGGGTGTGCAGCGTCAGCGACATCGCGCTGCGCAGCGATCCAAGATTCAGTTGCAGGGGCTCGTTGGCCATGGCGACGATTCGCGGTGAGGGAACGAGTCGCCAGCATCGCCACCGGCTGGAAGGCCGTCAGTCAACAAACCGCAGCCGTCGCTCGCCCGGATTGCCTTTCGTGGAAGGCCGTCGGTTCCAGCTATCCCCCGGGGATAGCGATACGGAGAGCCGAGTGGTCCTGGTCTGACGGTGCGAACCTGTCGGTCCGCCTGATAGCCAGCGAATCCGCAATGCCACCGTGCCGGGCGGCTGGATGCGGGTAGCTCGTGATGGAGTTATCCCCAGGGGATAGCTCCGGCGACGTGGCGGCGATCAGGTCATGCGCAGCAACGATCGCAGATGCTCGATATGCTGCCGGGCCACCTCGGGATCGGCGGGTAGGGGCGTCGGAGAAGGGGCGGCCTGGTGTGGCGGCGAAGAGGGCTTGTCCATGCCCGGCGGGTGTTGGCCCACCCAGGCCTTGAACTCCCCGCGGATCGCCTTCTGGATGATGCCGAACAGGTAGCCGGCGGGATTGCGCACTGTGCTGGTCCGACAGCGTGCATCCCATTCGTCGAGTACGGCCTGGCGCAGCGAGGCCTCGACTTGCTGCAGGGCGACCAGCGCGCCGGCCTGTTGCTCGGCCTTCAGGGCCTGGAAGCGCCGGGGCAGGGATGGCGCCTGCGCGTCTTCGGTGTCGCGTGCGCGCGGTATCGTACGTACTTCATACATACGATCTCTACGTACTGTACGGTCCTGCTTCGGATTCCGAAGCGAGCCGTCTGGCGCGGGTTTGCGGCCCACTTCGGATTCCGAAGCGGGGGGTTCGTCGTTCCGAAGCAGGGCGTATTCGCCTTCTTCGGATTTTGTCGCGTTCGACTCCTGTGGATAACCGGGGGTCTTGCCGATGTGCTCGTCCGCGAGCCTCTGGGCGAGCACCTGCAGGCGGGTGGGCAGGCTGCGGCCGCTCAGCAGCGGGTCCTCGGCGATCTCCCGGAGCGTATGCAGGCCGACCCGTTGCACGGCCTTGCTGGCGTGGGTCAGCGCCTGGCTGACCAGGCCCAGGTAGTCGGGGTCGAGCTGCATCGCCTCGAAGGGCGTGAGCGGTTCGTCGTGGAGCACGTAGAGATTGCCCTGGATGCGCCCGGTCCTGGGATCGCGCCGCCGGCGCACCAGGCTGAGCCAGCGGGTCAGCCGCAGCAGGGTGAGCGCCCTGGCCACCGTCTCGTGGGAGGCCTTCGGGGTGCAGGGCATCGATGCCAGGTAGGGCCGCAACGCTTCGTAGGTGGGGAAGGCGGTGATCCCGTCGTCGTTGAGCAGCAGACGAAACACCTGCCAGGCATTGCGCTCCAGCGGCGTGAGCCGGGTGTCCAGGAGCAATCGGCGGGGCACGCTGTCATGACGATTCCCGCTGAACAGGAAGCCGTCGCTGGGCAAGGGCCCGCTCGCGGCCGAGGGGATACGCCTGGCGGCATCATCGAGCAGCGCCGACAGCGGCACCGGACCGTCGCGCGAGAAGGATCCGCCGGTGCCCATGGGCTACACCAGTCCCTGGTCGATCCAGCTCCGGATGGCGGCCCAGATGACGGAAGCCGGAAGATTCAGTTCCTCGGCGAGGTCGAGGGTGAGCTTCAGCATCACAATGTCGTCCTCGAGCGCAATGCAACGCGCTTTCACGGCCGGTTTCCAGTGCTCCCACAGCGCGTTCTCCTGCGCTTCGCTGAGCACCGGATGTCGGCCCTTGCGCTTGGGCAGGCCCAGGATGTCCCGGCGCAGCGCCACCTCCTGGTGGGTGAGCCCATAGAACTTGCTGACCATCTCGGTGCTGGCGCCCAGGCGCAGCATGCGATCGACGGTGGCGATCTCCTTCTCGACGTCGCCGACCTGACTCAGCAGCCGCTGCAGCACGTCCCGGTTCACCTTCACCGAACACCAGGACACCGTAGCGTTGACCAATACGCTGACAAGGGCCGGATGCTTCAGGGCCTCCAACTCCTGTTCCCCGAATCCCATGGCCTTGCAGCGACGCAACTGGCCGTTGCGCAGGTCGTGCAGGGCTTGGGCGATCACGGCCTGATTGAGGGGATGCGGAGCCGACATGGCGTGTCTCCCCCGGCTCAGGTGGCGGTGGGCGAGTTCGCGCCGGCTTCCAGATCCAGCAGGCGGCGCGCCAGACGCAGCAGACGGAAGAGTTTCACCAGGCCGGTGTCGCTCAGACGATCCGAGGCGGGCCTGTCCCGCCGCCCTTGCAGGAGCGGGCCCAGTGCATCGGTCAGGCGCAGGTCGTCCAGCGTCGAGAGTGGAGCCGGCGCGGTGAGGTAGCCCGCGCTCAGGGCCTGCAACAGGGTCAGCACGGCACGGGCAAGAATGGGCAGCGAATGCGCGTTCGCTGACAGGGCATCGGCGTTGCAGACGAAACCCAGGCCGTCATCGGTGGGTTCGATGCATTCGGCCTGTCCGGCCTCTTCGGCGATCTCGCGCGCGAACTGCGCGATGTGCACGCGCAGGCGCTCGGGTGCATCCAGGCCGGGCTCGATGTACCAGACGTCCGAGATCGGATAGAGGCCGCCGGCCTGCACCGGGATGGCGCGCAGCACGTTGGCTTCGAAGTCCGGCAGCGCGTCGCCCAGTTGGTCGGCCACCATGCGCTGGATGGATTGCAGGCGTTCGGTGGTCGGCGCCGGCGAAACGATATGCCCCTGCAGGCGATCGACATCGGGCGATGGTGAGGCGGTCGCAGCGTCCTCGATCGAGGACGAGGCCGTCGTCACAGCGGGCGAGAGGGGCGGCGCAGGGTAGGGCGGCGTACCGGCCGCTTCCGAGGGTGACCGAGCCGGCGTAGTGGCCATCGGACGCTGCGGGTGCGCCGTGGCCGGGGTGGGCTCGCTGCCCAGGGCGCGCTGTCGGCTTTCGTTGTCGTCGACCTCCAGGTTCAGCGTGTCGTAATCGACGCTGAGCTGCTCGGCCATCTGGCCGACCAGTTCGTCCTGCACGCGCTGTACCGAGAACGCTTCGGACGCGCTGTCGAACATCGCCAGGACCTCATGGAACAGCGCGTGGAAATCCTCGCCGGTGCGCTTGCCGTGGGCGCGCTGCTCCCAGATGCGCTCGCAGGCTCGACGCAGAACGGCCAGCCGCTCGACCTGATGCCGGCCGAGTCCGCCATACAGCACTTTCGGGATGGCCGGCAGCAGGTACTGCACGGCGTCGCGCATGCGGCTGATGTGGGATTGCTGGATGGGAAAGCCGTCGGCGCTCAGGCGGCGGGCAAGTTCGGATTGCGAGAGGGCCTGGCCGCTTTCCTGCTCGTAGAGCTCGCGTGCCTTCTCGACGCCGAGGGCGCGCTCGATGAAGCTCAAGCCTCCGTGCAGTTCGTTCTCGGCCAGATGGCCGGTCAACGCGACGATCTCGCCGCGAGCCGGCCAGGGCCGGAACAGGCAGGGGATGCGGAAGAAGCGCTCGTCCTTCGTCTCGCTCCACAGCTCGCGCAGGATCGCCAGCCGGGTGTTGCCGCCATTGCGGATGATGTAGGCGCTTTCGCCGGGGCGACGGGTGATCGCCGGCGGCGCGTCCAGCCCGCGCTCGCGGATCGAGGCCTTGATCTCGTCGTAGAGCGGGTTGCGGGTGACGCGCGGGTTGTGGTCATAGGGGCGCAATTGATCCAGAGTCACCACCATCGGGGTGTCGGCGATCGGATCGGTCAAGGCCGCCGCGTCCGGGCCATTGCGCGCAAATCCTTCGGCCAGCAGCTTGCCGGCCATGTTCTGCGGGGTCAGGTCAGCCATGCTCGAGCCCCCCGTTGCCGAGGTCGTCGTCGCCAGTGGCGGGTAGTCGTCCGGCCCGGCGCAGCCGCGCGCGGGCATTGCGGTCGGCCCGATGGTCGCTGGCCGTGGAGCCGGTGAACACCGGAGGCAGTCCGGCCTTGGTGAACTTGAGGTGGCCACCCGGTGTTCGCACGACCTGCCAGCCTTCGCGCAGCGCATGCTCGATCAGCGGCCGCAGGCGCTTGTGGCCACGGCACAGGTCACGCGGGTTTGGCATGGGAGCGCCTCCCTCGATGCTTGCCGGCAACCGTGTGGAGCTGCTCCTGCCATTGAGGGAACAGCTCGCAGGCCAACATGCGGATGGTCTCCAGCGCGGCTGGCGCGACGCGTGTCGCCGGGCGCCGGTATTCGACGCGATGTACCGGCAGCCCAAGGGTCGCCGCGCGGGGATAGGCCTCGACGGCAGGGATGTCGGTATCCAGGACGTGGACGCCGGCGTGGTCCCGGAAGATCTGGCGCAGCGCGAGCTGGATCGCGCGGGCGTTCGCCGACACGGGGTGCACGCGATTGATGAGCAGGTGCAACGGCGGCGGAACGATGCCGAGGCGGCGATAGGGCGCGATGTCGTCGATCAACTGCAAGGTGCCGCGGCGCAGTTCGCGCGCGGCGAGGATCTCCGGGGTGACCGGAGAGATGGCCAGGTCGGAAGCCAGCACGGCCATCTCCAGCAGCACGCTGCGCGCGCCCTGCGTGTCGATCAGCATCAGGTCGTAATGCGGAGCGAAGGCAGGGAGCAGGTTGCGCAGCCGCAGCCGACCGTCTGGCGCATGCAGTAGCAAGGTGTTCAACTGGCCTTTGTCGTCGTTGGAGAGCACCAGGTCGAGGCCGGCGATGCCCGTGCTGGACACCAGTTGCGCATCGCGCTGCTCGTTGAAGGCCAGCAGCTCGTAGATGCCTCCCGGCGCCCGCCTGTCGAGGGTGAAATAGCTCGACAGGGTCGGCTGGACGTCGAGGTCCACCAGCAGGACGCGCAACCCGGCGTCGGCGACGAAACCGCCGAGATTGGCCGCGGTCGTGGTCTTGCCGACGCCGCCCTTGGTCGAAATGATGGAGACCACCTGCATGGTGTCGCTCCTCGATGGCAATGACGGGAGGAGCGGAGCTCAGATGCGCTCTTTGAGGCGGTCGGCGATCCACTGCTCGATCTCGGCCGAGTCCCAGCCGACGGCACGCACCCCCAGGCGCAGGGCCTTGGGGAACTTACCTTCCTTCATCAGGCTGTAGATGTGGGCGCGCTTGAAGCCGGTCTTGGCCTCGACCTCGGCGCGGCGCAGGATGCGGCGTTCGACGGGAAGGTCGAGGGCGGTCTGCGAAGACATGGTGGGCACTCCTTGACGCTCGGTGGTGTTCGTCGAGACATGGCTGGCATTTGAGACGGGTGACGTGGCGACGAACAGCGACAATGGGTTGTTGCGGGTATCCCGATTGCCGATTGCTCCGGCATCTCGCCAGGACGAATTCCGGCCACGGTCGCCTCATCTCCGATCCAAGAGATCCTTGCCCGGTGATCTTCGCGTAGAGCTATCGGATAATGCAGACCGGATGCGTCAGGAGTTTTGTCGTATGCCCAGGGCCTGTCGAATGATGACAATAGGGGTCTTGTGCAAGACCTTGGAGCGCTGCTTCGCTCTGAGTGAGTCGAGCATATCCGGCAGTAATCATGGGATATGGAAGAAGACCAGGAACGACCCGTTGAGGCCTTCTTGGTGATCGGCCCGGCATCGTTCTCGGTTCGTCGCGCCATCGCTTACCATGCGGTGGGGTGCCACATGGGACTGACCACGTCATCCTCCATGTGGTGCCAGCCGAGCCTTGGCATGCATCGGTACGTCAGAAATCGAGAGTTTCAGGGATGATGCGAATTACATTGTTGCGGCACGGCAAGCCCGCCTTCGAACTCAAGGGGATTGCTCGCGCGAAGGATCTGGGGGAAATTGCACAATCATATGACTTGTCAGGGATCGCCGACCGCCCCCCAAGAGAGACGGTTGCAGCGACACGTGGAGACCACTTGGTTGTATGCAGTCATCTTGTACGCTCAGTTGAGTCGGCAAGGGCGCTGGGTTTCTCGGATGTGCATCTCCAGGACCCGCTGTTCTGCGAGACGGCCATACCGCACTTTCGAAGTGGCGCCCTGTCCTTACCCATCGGAGTCTGGGTTGTTGTTCTGA
>JAKLLJ010000183.1:6529-6780 GCA_023150215.1 Thauera sp.
GAAACGGCGAATCCCTCTCGGATGCAAGGGGGCGCGCGAGGCAAGCGGCGGCAAGGCTGGTGGAGTTGGCCGAGCAGCATCGGAACGTACTGCTTGTCGGCCATGGGTTCATCAATCACTTCATCGCCCAGGAGCTTCGAAAGCTCGGCTGGCATGGCCCGTCGAAGCCGGGCAGGGGGTTTTGGGCGTATGGGATTTACGAGCGAGCGACAAGCTGACACGGCGTCGCCCGGGGCGAAGTTGGCGTCTCC
>JAKLLJ010000184.1 GCA_023150215.1 Thauera sp.
AGGAGCGGCGGAAGCCGCGAACGGCGGCGGCTCCGCCTTCGGCAACGCGCATCGCCCATCCTGAAGGACGTCCTCCCGCTTACAGCAACACCCGCTCGATCCCCCCGCTGTTCGCCTTCGCCACGTAGTCCGGCAGCCAGTTCTCGCCGAGCAGGTGCTTCGCGAGTTCGACCACGATGTAGTCCGGCTCCACGCCGCCGGCGTCGTTGGCGTAGCGGTGCATGCCTTGCAGGCAGCTCGGGCAGGAGGTCAGCAGCTTGATTTTCGCGTTCGGGTCGCCCTCGCGCAGCTTGGCGGCGCCTTTCTCGATCTCTTCCTGCTTGCGAAAGCGCACCTGGGTCGAGATGTCGGGGCGCGCCACCGCCAGCGTGCCGGACTCGCCGCAGCAGCGGTCGGACAGATCGACGCGCGTGCCCATCAGCTCGTTGGCCACCTTGATGCCCTGGTACTGCTTCATCGGCGTGTGGCAGGGCTCGTGGTACATGTACTTCACGCCTTCGACGCCCTCCAGCCTGACGCCCTTTTCCATCAGGTACTCGTGGATGTCGAGCAGCCGGCAGCCCGGGAAGATGCGCTCGAATTCGTACTTCTGCAGCTGGTCCATGCAGGTGCCGCAGGACACGATCACGGTCTTGATGTCGAGGTAATTGAGCGTGTTGGCGACGCGGTGGAAGAGCACGCGGTTGTCGGTGGTGATCTTCTGGCCCTTGTCTTCCTCGCCGGCGGCGGTTTGCGGGTAGCCGCAGCACAGGTAACCCGGCGGCAGCACGGTCTGTGCGCCGACGTGGTAGAGCATGGCCTGGGTCGCCAGGCCGACCTGGCTGAACAGGCGCTCCGAGCCGCAGCCTGGGAAGTAGAAGACCGCTTCCGAGTCGCCATTGGCCTTCTGCGGGTCGCGGATCACCGGGATGACCTTGTCGTCCTCGATGTCGAGCAACGCGCGGCTGGTGCGCTTGGGCAGGTTGCCGGGCATCGGCTTGTTGATGAAGTGGATCACCTGGGCCTTGATCGGCGCCTTGCCGAGCGTGGCCGGCGGTGCCTTCACCTGCGGCTGGATCAGGCCGAACTTCTTGCCCATGCCATGCGCCCAGCGCTGCGCCTTGTAGCCCCACTCGATCATGCCGGTGCGCATTGCCTTGATCGTGGTCGGGTCCTTGATGGTCAGGAAGGCCATCGCCGCGGCCTTGCCGGGGTTGAACGACTTCTTGCCCTGCTTGCGCAGCAGGTTGCGCATCTTGATCGACACGTCACCGAAGTCGATGTCGACCGGACAGGGTTTCTCGCACTTGTGGCAGATCGTGCAGTGGTCGGCGACGTCCTCGAACTCGGCCCAGTGCGCGAGCGACACGCCGCGGCGGGTCTGCTCCTCGTACAGGAAGGCCTCGATCAGCAGCGAGGTGCTGAGGATCTTGTTGCGCGGGGAATACAGCAGGTTGGCGCGCGGCACGTGCGTGGAGCACACCGGCTTGCACTTGCCGCAGCGCAGGCAGTCCTTGATGTCGTGCGCGATGTCGCCGACGTCGGTCTGCTCCATGATGATGGATTCGTGACCCATCAGGTTGAAGCTGGGGGTGTAGGCGTTGTCGAGGTTGCCGCGGATGGCGCCCTTGCGCATCAGCTTGCCGCGGTTGAAGCGGCCTTCCGGGTCGACCTTTTCCTTGTAGGCCCAGAAGTTGGCCATCTCGTCGTCGGTGAGGTAGTCGAGCTTGGTGATGCCGATGCCGTGCTCGCCGGAGATCACGCCGTCCAGGCTGCGCGCCAGCGCCATGATGCGGTCGACCGCGCGGTTGGCGGTCTGCAGCATCTCGTAGTGGTCGGAGTTGACCGGCAGGTTGGTGTGCACGTTGCCGTCGCCGGCGTGCATGTGCAGCGCCACGAACACCCGGCCACGCAGCACCTCGGCATGGATCTCGCCGATGCGCGCGAGGATGCGGGCGAACAGGGCACCGTCGAAGGTCTGCTCGAGCAGCGGGCGCAGTTCTTCCTTCCACGACACCCGGATCGAGTAGTCCTGCAGGCGGTGGAACAGCGTCGGGTTGGCGGTTCGGTTGCCGAGTTCGCCGGCGCGGATGCCATGTTCGGCGAACCGTGCCTCGGCGTCGGCGAGCGGCAGGTCGAGGTTGTCGAGCAGCCACTGCCAGCGCCGGCGCACGCCGGCGACCTGTTCGAGCGCCTGGGCACGGTGGTCGGCGAGCAGTGTGTCGTGGTCGACCACCTCGTCCTTGACCTCGAGTGGCAGTTCGCCCTGCAGGAACTCGGTGAGGCGGTCGCACAACTCGATCTTGTTCTGCAGCGACAGTTCGATGTTGATGCGCTCGATGCCGTCGCAGTATTCGCCCATGCGCGGCAGGGGGATGACCACGTCCTCGTTGATCTTGAAGGCGTTGGTATGGCGCGAGATCGCCGCGGTGCGGGAGCGCTCCAGCCAGAAGCGCTTGCGCTGCTCGGGGCTGACCGCGATGAAGCCCTCGGAGCCGCGCGCATTGGTCATGCGCACGACCTCGGAGGCGGCCTTCATCACCGCGTCCTCGTCGTGGCCGACGATGTCGCCGATCAGCACCATCTTGGGACGGCCGTGACGGCGCGCCTTGGTGGCGTAGCCCACCGCCTTCACGTAGCGCTCGTCGAGGTGCTCGAGGCCGGCGAGCTGCACGCCCGCGGCATGGCCGGCGCCGCCCGGCTTGAAGAAGTCGGTGATCTCGACGATCGCCGGCACCGCCTCGCGCACCTGGCCGAAGAACTCCAGGCACACCGTGCGCGCGACCGGCGGCATCTTGTGCAGCACCCAGCGGGCGGCGACGATGAGGCCGTCGGTGCCTTCCTTCTGCACGCCCGGCAGGCCGCCGAGGAACTTGTCGGTGACGTCCTTGCCCAGCCCGATCTTGCGGCAGGCCGCACCCGGCATGGCGAGGATGTCCTCGCCGAGTGGTGCATTGGTGAGGCCGTCGAAGCGGCGCAGGCGAAAGCGCACGGTCTCCTGCTCGTGGATCTTGCCGAAGTTGTGGTCGAGGCGCTCGACCTCCAGCCAGTTGCCGTCGGGCGTGACCATCTTCCACCACGCCAGGTTGTCGAGCGCGGTGCCCCACAGCACGGCCTTCTTGCCGCCGGCGTTCATGGCGATGTTGCCGCCGATGCAGGACGCGCTCGCCGAGGTCGGGTCGACCGCGAACACGCGCCCGGCGAGCGCAGCGGCTTCGGACACGCGCTCGGTGACCACGCCCGCGCCGGTGCGGAGGGTGGGGTAGGGTTCGGCCTGCGGGCCGTCGATGCCGGGGAGCACGGTGGGCTCGACCGCGCCGATCGAGATCAGCTTCTCGGTGTTGATCACCACCGAGCTGGCGTCCAGCGGCACCGCGCCACCGGTGTAGCCGGTGCCGCCGCCACGAGGGATGATGGTCAGCCCGAGCGCGATGCACTCGCGCACCAGCGGCGCCATCTCTTCCTCGGTGTCGGGGTAGAGCACCACGAAGGGGTACTCGACCCGCCAGTCGGTGGCGTCGGTGACGTGGGAGACGCGGGCGTGGCCGTCGAAGCAGATGTTGTCGCGCCGGGTGTGGCGTGCCAGGGCCTTGAGCACTGCCTTGCGCCGGCGCGCGGTGTCGTCGAACCAGCGCTCGAAGTTGGCCACCGCCTCGCGGGCGCGGGCGACCAGCAGGGTGACGCGGTCGTTGCCCTGGCGGCGCTTGTCGACCTCGTTGAGACGATGATCGAGTGCGCCGATCAGCGCATCGCGGCGCTCGCGGCTGGTGAGCAGGTCGTCTTCGAGGTAGGGGTTGCGCCGCACCACCCAGATGTCGCCGAGCACCTCGTAGAGCATGCGCGCCGAACGTCCGGTGACGCGCTCGATGCGGAGCTGGTCGAGCACCCCCCAGGCCTCGGCGCCGAGCAGGCGGATGATGATCTCGCGATCGGAAAACGAGGTGTAGTTGTACGGAATCTCGCGCAGGCGTTGGCTCATTGGGCTACCCGGAAGCGGCTGCAGGGAAGCGATCCATTCTAGCGAACCGCAGTGCACCATGCAGCAAAAAACAAGACCTTATGTGCTGTGTGGATTCGCCTTCAGGCGGGAGCAGGAAGGATTCTCAGCGTGCAGCGGTGAGCGCGATCTCGATCCGCCAGCCCGGGTCGGCGAGCCCGGCGACCTGCACGCAGGCGCGCGCCGGGGCGCTGCCGGCGGGCAGCCAGGCTTCCCACTCCGCATTCATGCCGGGGGCGTCGGCGAGGTCGGTCAGATAGATGGTGGCCATCAGGATGCGCGTACGGTCGCTGCCGAGCTCGTCGAGCTGGCGACCGAGCGACGCCAGCACCTCGCGGGTCTGCAGCGTGATGTCGGCACCGCTGCTCGCCGGCACTTCCACCAGATGGATGACGCCGTTGTAGACGACGGCGTCGGCGTAGCGCGCGGTGACGCCGTGGCGCTCGATATCGGACATGGTTCGCTTTCCGGGCAGGGGGAGGGTTGGCGAGTATAGGGCAGGCGGCTGGCGGGCGCTGCAGCCGCTCACGGCATCATCCAGGCGATCGCCGCGTAGCGCAGGCCCTTGCCGAGCGCCATCCAGACCAGGCAGGCGAGTACGTTGAGGCGCAGGTTGCCGGCGGCGGCACACAGCGCGTCGCCAATCAGCGGAACCCAGGACATCAGCAGCGCCAGGCTACCCCAGCGCCGCACTGCTTCCAGGCGCGGCGCGATCTCCTTGCGCGGCAGCATGCGGCCGAGCGCGTAGGTGCTCATTCCGCCTGCGGTGTTGGCGACCGTGGCGGTGAGTAGTGCGGCCTGAATCAGGTCGGGATTCAGCGCGATCAGTGCAGCGAAGGTGACTTCCGATCCGCCTGGCAGCAGCGTGGCAGCAAGAAAGGCGGATGCGGCCAGCCCGGCGAGCAGCGTGAGGTCGCTGCTCAGCACCGTGTTGCCCGGCCTGCAGTCACGCTTCTGAAAATGACGAACAAATTGACTCGTGCAAATGTCATTGGCAGAATCCGGCTACGCATCTTGCGTGAAAAACGATCAGGAGACCCGTCATGAAGAGCATTTTCGGCGCGGCCTGCGCCACCCTTGTGCTTGCCTCGCTCACTCCCATGCAGGCGTGGGCCAACCCCCAGCACGAGCGCATGAAGCGCTGCAACGCGGAAGCGAAGGCACAGGCGCTGAAAGGCGAGGAACGCGAGGTATTCATGGGTACTTGCCTGCGCGGCAAGCATGACGCAGCCGTCGGCACCGTGCCTGCCGCGGCTCCTGCAGTGCCGCCCGCGGCCGCGGTCGTGCCTGTCGCGAAACCGGCAGCCGTGACACCGGCAGCCACCGCAACCGCTCCGGCAACGGCTGCCGCGCAGGTCGCGCCGGTGGCCGTCGCAGCCCCCGACAAGGCACGTGAAAAGGCATGCAATCGCGCTGCGACCGAGCAGTCCTTGCGGGGTGCCAAGCGCAAGGCTTTCATCACCGAGTGCCTGAGCGGTTGAACTGCCTTGCCAGCGGTGCGGCGCTCAGGAAAGGGCGCCGCACCGCCAGCGCATCGTCGGGCGCTGCGGCCGGGGCGTTCAGACGATGTCGAAGAACACGAGGTCGCGCTCGACCTCGGTCGACGAAAAACCGCAGCCGATGCGGCCGGGGCCGTCGAGCAGTATGTGCTCCTGGCGGACGAAGCACTCCGGACGACCCTCGATGGCAACGAAGGTGCCGTTGGTGCTCTGGTCGAACAGCACGAAGCCCTCTGGCCGACGCTCGATCCGCGCGTGCTGGCGCGACGCCCGTGGATCCATGATGGTGATGTCGTTGGCTAGTTCGCGGCCGAGCAGCAACACCGGACGCAATTCCTCGGCGAACAGGACGTCCTGTTGGTGACGCAGTCGCAGGCGGCTCGACAGCCGTGCCGCGGCCGGCACCGAAGTGACCAGGCCGCTGCGCTGGCCGATCGCATGGACGGGAATACCTACCCGCGACCACACCGGGCCGCTCAGTGGCTGAGCGCCGACCAGCTGTCGTGCGCCGCCGCCGAGCAGCATGACTGCAGTGCCCGAGATCAGCGCCTGCCCGCTGCTGCCGAGGTTGGCAAGCTGGCGAGCGATCAGGGGGCCTTCGCCGCCGGGCTCGGCCCCGTCGGTGTCCACGCGGCCGTAATGCAGCCCGATCCGTACCGTCTGGCGCAGACCCTGCAGCGGCGGCAGGGCCTGGAGGCGTTCGAGTGCCTCGCCGGTTGCATGCACCGCGGCGTCGCTGCGCTCGAAGCCGGCGATCGTCTGTTCGGGGCTGGAAAACAGGATCTGACCGCCCTGCATCACGATCGCCCGTTCGATCCGCTTCGCGTGACGCTCGGCGGCGTGGACCGCCTCGTCCGCGCCGAGACGTTCGGCGAGCGCGGCGTCGACCGGATGGAGGGCGACCAGGACGCACAGGTTCTTTCGCTCGGACATCGAAGGCTTTTCCGTTTCTGGGTGACCGGCTGGTGCAGCCGGCCCGCAGCAGGATCATGAGGATGTCTTGCGCGTTGCGCAAGACGCTGGCGGGTCAGGCTGGTGTCCGCTCCTTCAGTCCTCGCGTGCGCCTGCTCGAAGCAGGTGCACCGTCTCCGTGCGCGGCGCGGCCGGCAGTTCGAGTGGGTCGAAGGCGGTGTCGCCTTCCTCGACCACGGTCTGCTGCGTCAAGCCGATAAAATCGAACAGGCGCGCGTCGGCGAGGTGCGAGGGCAC
>JAKLLJ010000185.1:0-294 GCA_023150215.1 Thauera sp.
ACCGATGCCGACCGTCCCACCGTGCCGCGGCCGAGCGTGCTGTCGCTCAATATCAACTCCAAATCGGCGCTGTACGCGGCCTACATGCCCTTCCTCGTCAACGGCGGCATTTTCGTGCCCACGCCCAAGAGCTACAAGCTGGGCGACGAGGTCTTCATGCTGTTGCAGGTGATGGACGATGCGACCCGTCACCCGGTGGCCGGCACCGTGGTCTGGGTCACCCCGACCGGTGCCCAGGGCGGCAAGGCGCAGGGCATCGGCGTGCATTTCTCGCCCGACGAGTCGAGCAAGGTG
>JAKLLJ010000185.1:304-6667 GCA_023150215.1 Thauera sp.
GTGCTGCGCGATCGTATCGAGAAGATACTCGCCGGCCATCTCGGCTCGAGCCGGCCCACCCACACGTTGTAATCTCCGTGCCGTAGCCGGCAGGCTGCGTGCTTCATCTTCCTGCTCGGGACGCCGATGTTCGTCGATTCACACTGCCATCTCGATTTCCCCGACCTCGCCGGCCGCGAGGACGCCATCCTGGCCACCATGGCCGCCAACGACGTGGGCTGCGCGCTGTGCATCAGCGTCAAGCTCGAGGATTTTCCACGCGTGCGTGCGCTCGCCGAGCGACATCCCCACCTGTGGGCCTCGGTGGGCGTGCATCCCGACAACGCCGACTGTGACGAGCCCGATGTCGCCCGCCTGGTCGCGCTCGCCGACCACCCCAGGGTGGTGGCGATCGGCGAGACCGGGCTGGACTACCACTGGCACAAGGACGCGCCCGAATGGCAGCGCGAGCGCTTTCGCGTCCACATCCGCGCCGCACGCGAAACCGCCAAGCCGCTGGTGATCCACACCCGCAGCGCCGCCGACGACACCCTGCGCCTAATGCGCGAAGAGGGCGCGGGCGAGGCCGGCGGCGTGATGCACTGCTTCACCGAAAGCTGGGCGGTGGCCGAGGCCGCGCTCGAGCTCGGCTTCTACATCTCGTTCTCCGGCATCGTGAGCTTTCGCAGCGCGAAAGACCTCAAGGAGGTCGCGAAACGCGTGCCGCTCGAGCGCCTGCTGATCGAGACCGATTCGCCCTATCTCGCCCCCGTGCCGCACCGCGGCAAGACCAACGAGCCCGGCTGGGTCGTCCACGTGGCGGAGGAAATCGCGCGCCTGCGCGAGCTGCCACTGGCGACCGTCGAGCAGGCTTCCACCGACAACTTCTTCCGACTATTCCGCCATGCAAAACGTCCGTCCTGAAACCTCCGTCACTGGCCGCGCGCTGCGCCGCCTGATCGCCACCGCTGCCTTCGCCGCCTGCGGTTTCGGCTCGCACGCCGTGTTCGCCGGCAGCCACGACGACGCGCTCTCGGCGGCCAGCATGGGCGACGAGAAGGAACTCGTCAGCCTGATCCAGCACGGCCTCGATCCGGACACCGTCGACGCGCAGGGCAACACGCTGCTGATCCTCGCCGCACGCGAGGGCCATACCGCAGCGGTCGAGGCGCTCGTGAGCCGGCGCGCCCGGCTCGACTATCGCAACCCCGCGGGCGACTCGGCGCTGATGCTGGCTGTGCTGCGTGGCCACGAAGACACCGCGCGCGCGCTGATCAAGGCCGGCGCAGCCGTCGCCCACGACGGCTGGGCGCCGCTGCACTACGCCGCCTTCGAGGGCCGTGACAGCCTGATCGAGCCGATCCTGGCGGCGGGCGCAGAGGTGAACGTCCCGGCACCGAACAAGGCCACCGCGCTGATGCTGGCCGCACGCAACGGTCACATCGAGGTCGTCCGCCGCTTGCTCGCCTTGCCGCAGACCGACCTCAACGCCCTCAACGACGCCGGCCTCTCGGCCGACGCCTGGGCGCTGCAGAACAACAACACCGACATCGCCGAACTGATCCAAGCCGAACGCAAACGCCGCGGACTCCGCCCGCCGGCGATGACGATCACGATTGAGTGAGGGGTGAGGTCCGCGGGCCGGTGGGGTGAGGTGTGTGGGAAAGGTTCGCGGCTGCCGCCGCTCCTACAGGATCGCAGCGTCCGCACGCCCCTGTAGGAGCGGCGGCAGCCGCGAACCCACGCCCCGGGGAACCGCAGCGATCCAGCGTCTGTAGGCGCGGTGGAAGCCGCGAACCCACGTCCCGGGAAACCGCAGCGGTCCGGTGTCTGTAGCGAACCGCTGCCGACCGCGATCACCGCGCCCGCCCCCATCAATCACGGAAGGTCGGCGCCTGCCTCGTCATGCTCGCCCGCACCGCCGCCTGCAAGTCCTCCGACATCAGCATCGCCGCATTCCAGGTGGCAACGCGGTCCAGCCCGTCGGCGACGCTGTGGTCGCGGGCATGGTTGAGCGCGTCCTTGGTGCCGCGCACTGCCAGCGGTGACTTGGCGGCGATGCCATGGGCAAGGATCATCACGCCTTCGAGCAGTGACTCGGGGGTGTCGAACACGCGGTTGACCAGCCCGATGCGCGCCGCTTCCTCGCCGCCCACCTTGCGCCCGGTGTAGGCCAGCTCGCGCACCATGCCGTCGCCGATCAGGCGTGGCAGGCGCTGCAGGCTGCCGACGTCGGCGACCATGCCGAGGTCGATCTCCTTGATCGAAAAGCTCGTGTCCGCGGCGCAGTAGCGCATGTCGGCACACGCGACCAGGTCCACGCCGCCACCGACACAGGCACCGTGGATGGCCGCGAGCACCGGCTTGCGGCAGCGCTCGATGCTGGTGAGCGTGTCCTGCAGGTCGAGGATCAGGTTGCGCAGGTTCTCGCGCGTGCGCGCCTCGCAAGCGTCCTTCACCATCGGCAGGATGCTCATCATCATCTGCAGGTCGATGCCGGCGCAGAAGTTGGCGCCCGCGCCGTGCAGCACCGCGACCCGAACCGTGGCCATGCGATCGACCCACTGCATGGCGGCACGGAGGTCCTGCCACATCTGCATGTTCATCGCGTTGGCCTTGTCGGGGCGATTCAGCCTCACGACGGCGACCTGGCCGTCAAGACCGACGTACAAGGTATCGAAGCGGGGCAGGGGGATGCCGGTGGCAGCGGGGGATACGGGGACCTGGCCGGCGACCAGCGCCGCAGCACAGACCGCCGCCGCACTCGCGGCCAGCGAGACGTTCTCGATCGTGGCGGCGAGTTCGATGCCCTGCTTGATCGCGCGCTTGGCGTCGAGCTCGCTGGCGACGTCGGCGCCGCCGATCAGGTGCACCCGCATGCCCGCCTCGACCAGCGCAGCCTGCAGCTCGCGCTGCGGTTCCTGGCCCGTGCACAGGATCACGTTATCGACCGCCATCACCTCGTCCTTGCCGGCGATCGTCACGTGGAGGCCGGCGTCGTCGATGCGGCGGTAGGTGGCGCCCGCGATCATCCTGACGCCGCGGTTCTTCAGCGCCGTGCGGTGGATCCAGCCGGTGGTCTTGCCCAAGCCTTCGCCGACTTTGCTGGTCTTGCGTTGCAACAGCACGATCTGCCGCGGCGTGCTGTCCAGATGCGCGGCGGTGAGGCCGCCGCGGTGGGCGTAGGCGGGGTCGATGCCCCATTCGGCGTAGAACTTTTCCGGCGCCAGGCTGGGGCTGACGCCCTCGTGGCTGAGGTACTCGGCGACATCGAAGCCGATGCCGCCGGCGCCGAGAATCGCCACCCGGCGGCCTACCGGCTTGCGGTCGCGCAGTACATCCAGGTAGCCGAGCACCTTGGGATGATCCACGCCCTCGATGGCGGGCACGCGCGGCACGATGCCGGCGGCAAGCACCACCTCGTCGAAGCGGCCGGCGAGCTCGGCTCCCGTGACGCGCGTGTTCAGCTTGAGCACCACCCCGGTTTGCTCGATGCGGCGGCCGAAGTAGCGCAGGGTTTCGGCGAATTCTTCCTTGCCCGGGATCTGCATCGCGATGTTGAACTGGCCGCCGATGCGCGCGGCGGCTTCGAACAGCGTGACCTGGTGGCCGCGCTCGGCGGCGGTGGTGGCGAAGGCCAGGCCGGCAGGGCCGGCGCCGACCACGGCGATGGTGCGCGGCGTGCGGGTCGGCGCGATCACCAGCTCGGTCTCGTGACAGGCGCGCGGATTGACCAGGCAGGAAGTGATCTTGCCGGCGAAGGTGTGGTCCAGGCAGGCCTGGTTGCAGGCGATGCAGGTGTTGATGTCGGCGCCGCGTCCTTCCGCCGCCTTGTTGACGAAGTCGGGGTCGGCCAGGAAGGGGCGCGCCATCGACACCATGTCGGCCTTGCCCTCGGCGAGGAGGGCCTCGGCGATCTCTGGGGTGTTGATGCGGTTGGTGGCGATCAGCGGGATGCCGACGTGGTCCTTGAGCTTCTGTGTCACCCACGCGAAGGCGGCGCGCGGAACGCAGGTGGCGATGGTGGGGATGCGTGCCTCGTGCCAACCGATGCCGCTGTTGATCAGCGTGGCGCCGGCGGCCTCGATCGCCTGCGCGAGCTGCACCACCTCGGCGAAGGTGGAACCGTCCTCGACCAGGTCGAGCAGCGACAGGCGGAAGATGATGATGAACTCGCGCCCGAGGCGCGCGCGCGTGCGGCGCACGATCTCGGTGGCGAAGCGGATGCGGTTCTCGAAGGTACCGCCCCATTGGTCGCTGCGCTTGTTGGTGTGGGCGACGATGAACTCGTTGATCAGGTAGCCCTCGGACCCCATGATCTCGACCCCGTCGTAGCCGCCTTCGCGGGCGAGTTCGGCGCAGCGCACGAAGTCCTCGATGGTGCGCTCGACGTCGGTGCCGGAAAGCTCGCGCGGCGCGAAAGGTGCGATCGGGGCCTGGATCGGGCTGGGCGCGACCAGCTCGGGGTGATAGGCGTAGCGCCCGAAGTGCAGGATCTGCAGCGCGATCTTGCCGCCTTCGCGGTGCACCGCATCGGTGACCCCGCGGTGGTGCACGGCTTCTTCCAGGGTGGTCAGGGTGGCACCGCCGCTCCACGGCCGGCCCTCGGCGTTGGGGGCGATGCCGCCGGTCACGATCAGGCCCACGCCACCGCGTACGCGCTCGGCGTAGAAGGCCGCCATGCGCTCGAAACCGCCTTCGGCCTCTTCCAGGCCGACGTGCATCGAACCCATCAGGAAGCGGTTGGGCAGGGTGGTGAAGCCGAGATCCAGGGGGCGGAACAGGTTCGGGTAGGTGGCCATCGTCGCGCTCGCATTCATTCTTGGTGGGGCTGGTCGCATGGCCGGGCGCCGGTCCGGGCGAGGAACTCCGGCACATCCGCCAAGGGAGGCCGGGCGCGCCCGCCAGAGGGGAGGGAGATGCGCGCGCGCCGACCGGGACTCGCGGTCCGACTATGCAACCAGTTGCAGTACTGTAAAAGATCAGTGCCAACTATGCAACGCGTTGCATGGCTCGGGCACGCGCAGTTAGACTCCGCGCATGTCACTCGCGCACGCCCTGCTTACCTCGCTGCTCGAACAAGCCTCGTCCGGCTATGACCTGGCGCGGCGCTTCGACAAGTCCATCGGTCACTTCTGGCAAGCCACCCATCAGCAGATCTACCGCGAGCTTGGCCGCATGGAAAAAGCCGGCTGGATCCGCTCCACGCCCGACCCCGACGCCGGCCGCACGCGCAAGCGCCGCTACAGCGTGCTGCCCGGCGGGCGCGACGAGCTGATGCGCTGGGCTGCAGAATCAGCCCCGCTGCCCGAGTTGCGCGACGAGTTCATGGTCCGCCTGCGGGCCGACGCCGTCATCGGCCCGCTCGGCCTGCTGCCCGAGCTAGGGCGTCGCCGCGCGCTGCACGCCGACAAGCTGCGCGCCTACCGTGCGATCGAGGCGCGCGACTTCCCGCCCGACCCCCAAGCGTCGCGCCAGCGCCGCATCCATCACCTGATCCTCAAGGCAGGCATCCAGTATGAGGAAGGCTGGATCGCGTGGTACGACGAGGCGCTCGGGGTGCTCGAACACGCGTGAACGCACGCTGCCGCCCTCCGCTGCCCGCTCACCGCTGGACGCCGGTACGGACCATCTCGACCATGGCAGTGGCGATTTCGCCTGGCGTGCGCTTGCCTTCGCGATACCACAGGTAGGTCCAGTTCATGCCGCCGAGCAGGAACAGGCGCAGCAATGAACGGTCGGTGCCCTCGCGCAGCGGCAAGGCGTCGATGAGGGTCTTGAAGACCGCCTCGTAGGCCGCACGGTGGGGGCGGATCTCGTGCAGGAGTTCGTCGTTTTGCGCCTGGGCGAGGTTGCTGCCTGCAAGGCGGTCGACCGAGGTGCCGCCGACGATGCCCACGACGTGCGCCTCGCAGGCGCGACGCAGGCACTCCCAGGGGTCTGCGCTGCTCCGTGCGGCCGCCTTGACCTGTTCCAGGGTGTGCTCGAACCCTTCGCGGTGCACCGCGAGGAAGAGCTCGCGCTTGGACGCGAAGTAGTGATAGACCGAGCCCGGCAGCAGGCCGACGTTGCGCGCGATGTCGCGGATCGAGGTGCGATCGTAGCCCTCTGCGGCGAACAGGCGGGCGGCGGCGTCGAGGATCAGGCGGCGGCGCTCGGTGGGCTCCTGCTCACCGAGGGCGCGGGCCTCCGCGCCCTCGCCGCGCACGAGTCGCTCGGTAAGCATGCCACGCGCCAGCAGACGGCGCTGCGCCGCGCTCAGCACCTCGATGCCGTCCTGTTCCTGTTCCGCGAGCGCTTGCAGGCGCTTGACCGCGGTTTCCAGGCCGTGCTTCTGCCACAGGTAACGCACGCCCGAGGGCGAGATCTTCAGTCCCGATTGGC